>JBDLIR010000129.1:0-5809 GCA_039714815.1 Actinomycetota bacterium
CGTGAGCCGGAGCGGTTCTCGTGCGAACTCAAGATCGATGGCCTCGCCGTATCGCTCACGTACGTCGACGGGATGCTCGTCCAGGGAGCGACGAGAGGCGACGGCACGACGGGCGAGGACATCACAGCGAACGTCCGCACCATCAAGTCCGTCCCCCTCAAACTCCGTGGGGAGGCCCCGGCGCTGCTCGAGGTGCGGGGTGAGATCTATCTGCCTGTATCGGAGTTCGATGCGCTCAACGCACGCCAGGCCGAGACCGGTGGCCAGCCCTACATCAACCCGCGCAACACCGCGGCCGGGTCCGTGCGCCAGAAGGATCCAGCGGCCACGGCATCGCGCAACCTCGCTGTGTGGATCTATCAACTCGGCATCGTCGAAGGCGGCCCCGAACTCTCCACGCACACGGAGTCGATGGACTGGCTTGCGTCCCTCGGCCTGCGGATCAACCCGGCGAACGCCACAGTGGGTTCCTACGAAGAGGTCGTTGAGTACATTCTCACCGCAACCCAGCATCGCCACGACCGGGACTATGAAACCGACGGCATCGTGGTGAAAGTGGACTCGCTCACCGACCAGGGAACCGTCGGTTTCACCGCACGCTCACCGCGATGGGCGATCGCTTACAAGCTGCCACCCGAGGAGAAGACGACGGTCTTGCAGTCGATCGAGATCAACGTCGGCCGAACCGGAGCCGTAACGCCCTATGCGGTCATGGAACCCGTGTTCGTCGGCGGCGTCACCGTGACGAACGCCACGCTCCACAACGAGGGCGAACTGCACCGCAAGGACGTGCGCCCGGGAGACACGGTGATCGTCCGCCGTGCCGGTGACGTGATCCCCGAGGTCGTCGGGCCTGTCGTCGACCTGCGTCCCGAGGGACTGCCGGAGTGGCACATGCCCGAACGGTGCCCCTTCTGCGGGAATCCGATCGTGCTGCCTGAAGGCCAGGCAAAAGCGAAGTGCACCGGCGGGTTCGCCTGCCCGAGCAGGCTGCGTGAGTACCTCTACCACTTCGGGAGTCGCGGGGCGATGGACGTCGAAGGCCTCGGCTACAAGACAGTCGACACGCTCGTCACCCTCGGGCTCATCACCGACCCGGCAGACATCTACAAGCTGACCGTCGACGACCTTCTCCCCATCGAGGGTTGGAAGGAGGTCTCTGCGAACAACCTCGTGGCGGCGATCGAACGCTCGAAATCCCGTCCCCTTGCGAGGCTCGTGTTCGGTCTCGGCATCGACCACGTTGGAGGAACCGTCGCAGCGATGCTCGCCGACCGGTTCCGGTCGCTCGGGGCCCTGCTCGATGCATCGGTCGAAGAGATCGTCGAGATCGACGGTGTAGGCCCCGAGATCGCGGGGTCGGTCGCTGAGTGGGGCTCAGATCCTGTCAACAGGGATCTCGTTGAACGTCTCGCACGCAGCGGCGTATCTACCAGGGACGAATCCGACGGTGAGCCTGAGCTACCCCAGGTGCTCGAGGGTCGAACCTTCGTTGTTACCGGGACGATGGAGGGGTTCACGAGGGACGAGGCGAAAGCCGCGATCACCGCCCGCGGCGGCAGGGTGACGGGTTCCGTATCAGGAAAGACCGATGCCCTCGTTGCAGGAGCGAAGGCTGGCTCCAAGCTGGCGAAGGCCGAATCCCTCGGCGTCTTGGTGCTTGATGAAGCCGCCTTCGAATCGGTTCTCGACGGCGGCCTCGACGATCGACGGGTCTGACCGGTCTTCAGGCGTCCGGCGTGAGAGTGAGGAGGACCTCGATGCGTGCGCCATCTGTCATCGTGACGAACGGAACCGCCACGACGGGGATGTCGAAGTCGGATAGGACGATGTCCGTCTCGCCCTGGAGTGAGATTTCGCCGTTGGATTCGAGGCGGGCTTCAACGACCCATTCCGCAGCCTGTTCGATGTCGTTGACGCTCATCGTTCCCGGAATCGTCATGGTGATGACCTCACCAACGGAGGCGGATTCTGGAAGGTCGAAGGTGTCGCTTGAGAATGTTCCTACAGGGAAATCTGCAAACCACTCTCTCACCTTGTTGTCCCGACGCCCCTGATCCGAAGTGAACGACAGAAGGTCGATGTCGAAGGTGAACGCATTCTCAGGAGCGACGCTTCCGCTGACGGTCTCCGTGGACCCGACCCCTTGAGCGGACAGGCCGTTGAGCGTCTCTTCAACGGAGTAGGTCGCCGTACCGGATGCAACGACATAGGAGGCAGCGAGACCCTCGGGAATGGCGACGGATCCTGTGACCGCTGCGGTAGATGTGACCCCCGTCGCCGCCGGTTCGGTGGTCTGGGAAGACGGTGTGTCGAGATCGTCGAGTGATAGTTCTCCCGACGCCACATTGCCGCGTCCGAAGAGGCCGACGCCGAGTGCGAGAGCGATGATGATCGGGATCGCCGCGATCCAAACCGCAGCGGTGACCCGTGAGAGCATCGGCACGAAGAACCCGAGTGTGATGAAGATGATGACGGCGAGCGGCCCCGCGTAGGTGATCACGTTCGACAGTACGAACAGGTCGGCCAAAGCGATCGCAGCAGCGACGGCGAAGAACGCTCCGACCATCGACCATGCGAACACCTTCTCAGCGTTGTCTGTGGCACGGAGCCTGCGCCAGAGGGCACCGGCGAGCAAGCCGAGAGCGATCGATGTGAGCACCACGGTCAGCGAATTGGCGATTACCTCGTCGGGGCTCCGCAGAGCGACGGAAGCGAGGCCCGCAACGATCGCAGCGATGGCGCCTGCCACGGCCCCGGCAAGCATCGGGTGCCAGGCATCGGGGTCGTAGGTGTAGGAAGTGCTCACGGTTGTCTCCTCACTGGATCTGGAACGTCCACAGGAGCGTCCCAACGTCGACGTTGTTCGGGCCGCCGAGCCAGGTGGCCACGACAGTGTGGTCGCCGGGCGTCCACCGTTCGATGGTCTTTCCTGGCCCCGGCACGAACTCGTGTCGGCCTGTTGCGGGGATCGAGTTCATCTCATCTGCAGGTATGGGGGTGCCGTCGATCACGAACTCGACCGAGTAGTTCGGTTTGAGATCGATCATCACCCCGACGGGATTGATCGCGATATCTCCATCACGGGGGCTGTATTGCTCGACAGCGGGTGGTAGCTGCTCGGGGTCACCGCCGGGTATGAGCAGGATCGAGCCGCCTATCACAGCGATGAGAGCGACCGCGAGCAGGGCCAAGGTGACGCGATAGCCGGTTGTTGTCATCGGCGGGATGCTAGGAGGGTCGCGGCCGAACGGTCACGCTCCTGGCTACCGTTGGAGCCGTGAAGCTCAACCCTGTCCTTGAATCGCTCGGCACTTACCCGATCGAGACGATCCGTGAACGTGTCGCTGATCGTGAACGTCGTGGCCTCCGCGTCATCGACTTCTCGATCGGCGACCCGAAAGAGCCGACGCCGGATTTCATCGTGGACGCCCTGGTCGCCTCTGTGCCTGACGTGTCCCAATACCCGACAGCGGCTGGATTGTCCGAGACACGCAAGGCGATCGCCGGCTATGTCAGTCGGCGGTTCGGAGTGCAGGTCGACCCCGCTACACAGGTCATTCCCACCTCCGGGTCGAAAGAGTCCATCTTTTCGACCCCATTCGCGTTCATCGACAGAGGCGCGGGTGACAGTGTCGTGTTCCCCTCGCCCGGTTACCCGGTCTACGAACGAGGTTCGGCGTTTGCGGGAGCCGTCCTCGACCGTGTCGTGCTCGGAGGCGACTTCGTTATGCGTGCAACGGATATATCAGACGACATGTGGGGGAGGGCCCGTCTCGTGTGGACGTGCACACCTCACAATCCCTCCGGTGCTGTGACGGGTCGTGCCGACCTGGCGGAACTCTACGACCGCTGCCGTGCCGAAGGCTCCCTGCTGCTGTCGGACGAGTGCTACGCCGATGTCTATGAAGATGATGTCTATCCAGATGGTCCCACGTCGCTGCTACAGGTCGCAGGCCCCTCCCTCAGCGGAGCGCTCGTGTACCTGTCTCTATCCAAACGGTCGGGCATGACCGGGTATCGCTCGGGTGCCGTCGTCGGCGACGCCGAGGCGATCGCGGCGCTCAAGCAACTCAGGTCGACGACGGGAACAGCGTCGCCTGACTTCGTTCAAGGGGCGGCCATCGCGGCGTGGAGCGACGACGAGCATGCCGCACAGCGCAGACAAACGTTCACAGCGAAGCGACGGATCCTCGAGCACGCGTTCACCGACGCCGGTATGGATGTCGTCGCGTCTCGCGCCGGCCTCTACCTGTGGGTCAAAGTCGACGATGACATCGAGATCACCAACACGCTCCTCGAGCACGGGATCGTCGTCTCGCCAGGGAGGTTCTTCGGGCCGGGGGGAGCAGGCTTCATCCGGCTTGCACTCGTCCCGGCTCTGGAAGAATGTACACGAGCCGCAGAAGCGTTGACGAAAGCCCTTGGATGAGTTCGGGAGGACTGATGACACACCGACAACTGATCGATGATGCCTACGCAGGGGTTATCGATCTGAAAGATGCCGTGGATGCAGTGCATGCCACCATTGCCCTGCTCGACCGGGGCGAGATCCGCGTCGCAGAAAAGCGCGACGGAGATTGGGTGGTCAACGAATGGGTCAAACGGGCGATCATGCTCTACTTCAGGATCACCGACCTCAAGCCGATGGCTGCCGGCTCGCTCGAGTACTTCGACAAGATCCCCACGAAGACGGGTCTTGCCGATCAGGGAATCCGGGTGGTCCCTCCCGGTGCTGTGCGCTATGGCGCCTTCTGTGAGCCCGGGGTCGTCGTCATGCCCGGCTACGTCAACATCGGCGCCTACGTCGGGGAGGGAACGATGGTCGACACCTGGGCGACCGTCGGCTCGTGCGCCCAGATCGGGAAGGGTGTGCATCTCAGCGGTGGCGTCGGTATCGGCGGCGTCCTCGAGCCGCCAGGAGCGCGGCCCGTGATCATCGAGGACGGAGCGTTCATCGGTTCGCGCAGCATCGTGGTCGAGGGTGTGGTGGTGGAGCACGGTGCGGTCCTCGGGGCGAACACCACCATCACTGCGTCCACGCCGATCATCGACGTGACCGGCCCCGAGCCTGTCGAGACGCGTGGGAGGGTGCCCGCCAATTCGGTTGTTGTGCCAGGGACCAGGCCGAAGGCGTTCCCCGCCGGTTCGTACGACCTCCAATGCGCACTCATCATCGGTCGGCGGACGGAATCTACGGACAACAAGACATCGCTCAACGATGCACTGCGGACCTTCGAGGTTCAGGTATGACGCTGGTCGACTCCCTCTCAACGATCGTCGACATCCCATCGGTCACACGCAACGAAGATGAACTGTGCACATGGCTCCACGACCGGTATCGCGACAGGTACGCAACGGTCCGCATCGGGAACTCCCTCGTCGTGGGTGCACCAGCGCCAGGTGTCGAGTTCGTGGTGCTGTACGGGCACACCGACACCGTGCCAGCCCAGGGAGACTGGAAGGCTCGCGTCGACGGAGGGAACCTCGTCGGCCTTGGAACAAGCGACATGAAGGCCGGTCTTGCCGTCATGATGGAACTCCTCGACAACGGCGTGCGGGAAGACTCCGGCAGCCTCGTGTGCGTGTTCTACGATGCGGAGGAAGGTCCTGCAGCAGGAAACGGCCTCGAGGAAGTGCTCAATACAGCGCCCTGGTTGATCGATGCGGGCCTCTCGATCGTTCTCGAACCGACGGATCTGAACCTGGAACTTGGATGCAACGGCGTGCTCAATGCCGACGTCATCTTCAGAGGCTCAACCTCGCATTCTGCCCGCCCGTGGCTCGGTGAGAACGCGGTCACCAAAGG
>JBDLIR010000130.1:0-5801 GCA_039714815.1 Actinomycetota bacterium
CTCACCGATAGCGCCAAGCTCACTGAAGGCGGCATCGAAGAGGCCCGCCAGACCGCAGCATCCCTGCGCGACTCCTCCCTCGAAGAGGACGAGTAGGCGGAGATAGCCCCCTCCGACCGTTCTTCCTCTCCCTCGCCGCTTTGGGCGGGGGAGATGTCGAGGTACGAGACAGAGGGGGCTCTGAAAGCGGACCTCGGACTTCGGATTTCGGATTTCGGTCTTCCGCAGTGTCGTAGTTGCGTCACTTCGGTCATCGTCGCCATGTCTTTCTCTGTCGCACCTCTAGCCTGGAACGCTGAATGAGGAAGTACCCGATCGTGCGGAGACGACGAACCCTGCTGGGTGCCGTGACATTCGCTGTGTTCGTCGGGTCCATCGGTGGCGTCGTCGCGTTGCCCGCCAGCCCGGCGGCAGGCGCGGATTGTTCGCAGACCTCTGTCGGATTCACCCCACTCACTGATTCCGTCGGTCTGTACGACGCATCGAACGCAACGCCGGAGTCTCATGCCGCTGCCGCTCCCAGTATCGAGCCGATCGACGGCGTGGTCGGTGTCGCGTCCCTCGGCATGTCCAACGCCAAGCAGGAATGGGCGGCGTTCATGAGCACAGCCAGCGGTATGGAAGCGATCTCGCCGTCGGTTCGGCTGGCGAACGGAGCCGTGGGCGGCAAGACCATGTCGGAGTGGTCGGATCCGAATGACCCGGCCTGGAACGTGGCATTGGACCGCATCAATGCCGATGGGCTGTCTCCCACTCAGGTTCAGATCATCTGGATGAAGATGGGATCCCAGCTAGGCCAGTTGGCCGGAACAACCGCTGAGCGCGTCGAACAGGAGCGGGTTTGGCTCGAGGAGACGATCGCAAACGCCAAGGTCGTCTTCCCGAACCTCAAACGTGTCTACATGTCGTCGCGCATATACGCGGGCTACAACTCCAACCCGAACCACAACGAACCAGAGACGGGGTTCGACAACGGGCTGTCCGTGCGAGCCGTGGCGTCGGATGCGTTGGTCGGCAAGTCTGCTGTGTGGACTGCTTGGGGTCCCTATCTGTGGGCCGACGGCACGACACCGCGCAGCGACGGAGTGACGTGGGAGTGTTCGGACTATGAATCCGATGGCATCCACCCTTCGGTCACCGGCGAGCAGAAGGTGGTCGACCTGCTCGTGTCGTTCTTCACAGGTGATGTCACCGCATGCGAGTGGTTCCTTGCGAACGAACAGGATTGTGGAGCAGAGATCTCTCCTCCGTGCAGCGGGGGAACATGCAGTGACGGGGGACGTTTCGTCGATGTACCGGCAACGAACATCTTCTTCGCCGACATCGAGTGGCTTGCAGATGCAGGCATCACAAAAGGATGCAACCCCCCTGACAACACGAAATTCTGCCCCGACGCCCCGGTGAAACGTGGTCAAATGGCGGCGTTTATCGATCGAGCGCTTGACCTTCCAGCCGGGCCGGACGTCTTTTCAGATGTCAGCGACTCTGTGTTCCTATCGAACATCAACGCCCTGGCAGCCGCCGGGATCACAAAAGGATGCAACCCGCCTGACAACGATCGTTTCTGCCCGGATGAGGTCGTGTCCCGTGGTCAGATGGCAGCCTTCATCGCGCGGGCGCTCGGCCTCACATCGGCGGGGGTGAACACCTTCGTTGACGATGACACATCGATATTCGAAAGTGACATCGAGGCGCTCGCAGCGTCGGGGATCACGAAGGGGTGCAACCCGCCTGACAACGATCGCTTCTGCCCCGAGGCGTCAGTCACACGTGCCCAGATGGCTGCATTCCTCCACAGAGCAGAACCATGGCTCTATCCATGAGTTTCAACTTCCGCGAAACGCTGTATCTCCCTACCCTCCACATGTGATCCGGTTCAGACAGACAGGTCGTATCGCAGCCGCCGCCCTGTTGACCGCGCTCGCAGCAACCTCGTCGCCGGCGCTGGCCGTTGGAGGTGAGGGGGAGAGCTGGCCATCGTTCAACGAGTCCGACGGATGCGGATCGCCGTGGTCCATCGGTCCGAACGCCGAGACGAAGGGGAGTCTCGATTCCGATACCGTGCTGCGTGGGCCTCAGGCTGCCTACTTTGGAAGGACCGTGGACCAGGTTCAGCAGTCTCTCGTCCCATGGGACGTTCCCATGTCTGACGGCGAGGTGCTCAACGTTCACGCAAGGACACTTCCGGCTTTGCAGCAGGTGGCGACCGGGCTTGCAGATGCCAGCGCCCGCGACTGGTCCTACGACGTGTTCTCACGTCAGACCTATGCGTACGTGCCCCGGACGGTCGGTGGTCTGTTCCGGGTCTCCCAGCACACGTTCGGCAATGCCGTCGATATCAACTCGAGCATGAATCCGTCCACGATGCACTCCCTCGAGACCGACATGCCGAGTTGGTTCGTGAGAGCGTGGACGGATGCAGGGTTCTGCTGGGGAGGTGCATGGATCGACAAGAAGGATGCTATGCACTACAGCTGGAGAGGACCGGCCTTCACGCCGGGCCTCAGATCTCTGCCTGCGGCGTTACCTCCGTTGACGGGACCGGGGAACTTCTCACGAGAGATCTACCGCCAGGTCGTACCGAGTTCTCCGAGCGGAACGCGCTTCGAGGTGCTGATGGATGCAGACGGGGACTCGGTGATCGACGTAGTCTCCGTTTCCGGCAACGGCGGCACGATGACGGTCAGCGTCGCCTCGGCCCGCAGCGGGTATGCCGCCTGTGACGTTCAACGATATCGATCACAGAGCGCCGTGCCAGGCGTCGCGGCGATCCCGGGAGACTGGGACCGAGACGGTATCCAGGATCTGTGGATCATCGACGATGCATCGGGTGTGACGATCACGGCTCTCCTGAACGCTGAGGATTTCGCGGGCGCAGAGACGGTGCGACTCGACGCAGAGGGCGGGGATGCGTATCTCTCAGCGGACCACAACGTCGACGGCTGGAGCGACCTCTACATCCTGCGCCGCACCGGTTCGGCGTGGACCATCGAGGTGCGCGACGGGGCCGACCGGTTCTTGACTGTGCTCACGGCAGGTTCATTCGAGGCTGATCCCTCTGGGCACTTCACGGCCATCGACCGGAACCTCGACCAGATTCCGGACCTCGTCGCTGCGACGACGTCTGGCATGTCTGTCTTCGATGGAGCCTCCGGGTTCTCGACGGTCGGGCGGTTCGCCCATCGAGTTGGTACCGCGACCGATATCGCCGGCACCGACTTCGACGGTGACGGTCGCCACGATCTGGCCGTCTTGAGCGATGGCACGCTCACGGTTCACGCAGGTAACAGCATCCTCGATGGTGCCGAACCCACGAGTTGGTTCCTGTCACCTGATTACGCGTGTGACCGAGAACTGTTCCGAGTTTCGGGACGCTGACCAGCTGTCAGCCATCAGCCATCAGCTGTCAGCCGTCAGAAGGAAGCCGTCAGCCGTCAGCGGAAGAGCCGTTCTCCGACTGCGACCCGTGGATTCAGGCTCCGGCCTCGACCGCCGTTGCGAGATCCTCGACCTGCTGCGGGAAGCCACTGGCAAGAGCGGTCTTGATGGCAGGGAAGAACATCGCCGAGAGCATGCCCTTGGTCCTGAACGTGATCTGAATGGTCACATCACAGCTGTCTCCGAGTGGTGCGATCGTCGCAGCGACATCACCTGCGATCTCTGACGTGTCCATGGTGAGGTTGTACGTGTTCAACGCGTCGTAGGCGGTAGCCCACGCCTTACCGTCGTAAGCCTTGCCTCCGACGTCTGCAACCCAGTCGAAGGACTTGAGGATGCCGTCTGGCTGGTTCACCGGGTTCGAGACACTTGAGACCGGGCCGATGTTCGCCCATGTGTGATGATTCTGGAGGGCGTCCCAAGCTTGCTGGTTGGAAACCGCGATGTTGACCGTGTGCGAGAACGTTGCTTGTGCCATGGCGCAACCCTAGCCCATTGCGTCGATGAGACGAGTGGCGACGCCGGCCAATTCTTCGCTCGAAGCACTCCCGGCGTTCGCAAAGTCGAGGTCCCTGGCCGAACTGATCGGTGTCACATGAATGTGGACGTGGGGCACCTCATCGCCGACGATCAGCACGCCCACTCTTCTGGGTGAATACACGGTGTCGATCGCCTTTCCCACCCTCTGGGCGACCTTCATGAGGTGTCCCGCAAGATCAGGGTCGAGGTCGATCCAGTGATCGACCTCCTCGATGGGGACCACCAATGTGTGCCCCTCGGTCAACGGCTCGATACTCAAGAACGCGACGCATGTGTCGTCGCGGTGGATGAAGTGTCCAGGGATGTCGCCGTTGATGATCATGGTGAAAACGGATGCCATGCGCGCTCCAATAGTGGGTGAAGATACGATGAAACGGTAGCCTTGAGGTTTATGGGGAGACGATTCCTTCGAACGGTGGTTGTTGCCGACGTCGTCGCGCTCTTTGCGGCGATCCTGTTTGCGACGTTCCGCGTGTTCGACGTGCTGGCGCCGTGGCTCGTGACGACACCGGTCGGGTCGCTCATGCCCTCAGTCGTGCTCATCCTCGGTGGTGCCTCGCTGTCGATGTACGGATCGTACCTGTCGTGGGGAAACGCTGCTCCGAGGCCTTCGTACGGCCGTGCAGTTGCGATCGTTGGCATGACCATGGCGATAACCGCCGTCGGCATCCTGGTAACCCGCAGCTACTTCTCGAGGGAGTGGCTCCTCACGACGTCGGCCGTCTGGTTTGCGCTCGCCATTGGACACCGGTTCGTCCAGCGCCGCAGGCCCTGGATGGAGTCGATGGTCGTCATCACGAACGAGAAGCAGCTCGCTGACGACCTCGGCCAGAGCCCACATGCTGCTGTGGTCGCGGTCGTTGACCCTCTGGGTGACCCGGCCGACGTCCCGCTCATCGATGGCGCTACGATCGTCGTCGACCTCAAGGCCGTGCTGTCAGAGGACATGGCGCGATACGTCTCATCTGCATCGGTATCTGGTCAGCTGATCAGACCGCTTGTTGAGGTGTACGAGGAGCACACCGGCCGCCTCCCTTTGGTTCACATCATCGGAGGGTGGGAGGTCACCCGGCCTGTGCACCGTTCCAGGTTCGCCCCCGCGAAACGCATCATCGACGTCCTTCTCGTCCTCGTCACCCTGCCGTTGTGGATCGCCCTTGCCGCGATCACATGGGTGGCAGTCAAGATCGATTCGCGGGGTCCGGCCCTGTATCTGCAGGAGCGGGTCGGACGAAACGGGGACAGGTTCACCCTCGTCAAGTTCCGTACGATGATCAACGATGCCGAGGCCGGCGGCCCTCAATTCGCAAGCAAGAAGGACCCACGAATCACTCGCGTGGGTCGATTCTTGCGAACGTCGAGGCTTGACGAGACTCCCCAATTGTGGAACGTCCTCATGGGCGATCTGTCACTCGTCGGCCCCAGGCCTGAGCGGCCCGTGTTCGTAGAGCACTTCTCGAACACGATCCCGTTCTACGACAGCAGGCATCTGATCCGGCCGGGCGTGACCGGCTGGGCCCAGGTGCATTACGGGTACGCGGACGGGGACGCCGATACCGTCGAGAAGCTGACGTACGATCTGTACTACGTCAAGCACTCATCCATCTGGCTCGACATCCACGTGTTCGGCCAGAGCGTCTGGACCGTCCTCACCGGTTCCGGCGCCCGCTGACCCAACCGGCGACGAGTTAGGGAAGCAGGTTCTTTCTCTCCCTCGGCTTGCCGGGGGAGATGTCGAGGTACGAGACAGAGGGGGCTCTTCGACCTCGCTGCGCTCGGCCACCTGCCCCGACTTTGTCGAGGGAGGGAGGCAGGGTTCTTTC
>JBDLIR010000131.1:0-5768 GCA_039714815.1 Actinomycetota bacterium
GATCTGCTTTGAGGCGTTCGAGCAGCGTCCCGCCCTCATCCCAGGCGGCCATGGCATTGCGTTGCACGATGCGGTAGGCCTCGTCGCGGGTTGCCCCGGAGTCGACAAGCGCCAGGAGTACCGCCTGAGAGTTCACCAGTCCACGCGTTGCATCGAGGTTCGACTGCATGCGGCTTGTGTCGACGACGAGGTTCTCGATGATCCTGTTCATCCGCTTGAGCGCGTAGTGGAGAACGGTCGTCGCATCGGGAAGCACGACCCGTTCGACGCTCGAGTGCGAGATGTCGCGCTCGTGCCACAGGGCCACGTTCTCGAGGCCCGCCGAGGCGTAGCCGCGCAGGAGGCGAGATATCCCCGTCAGGTTCTCGGTACCGATCGGATTCCGTTTGTGGGGCATCGCAGACGACCCCTTCTGGCCTGTGCGAAAGGCTTCGCGCGCCTCACCGACCTCCGAGCGTTGGAGATGGCGGATCTCTGTGGCGAAGCGTTCTATCGACGACCCGATGAGGGCCAGAACTGATAGGAAGTGCGCATGCCGGTCGCGGGGTATGACCTGGGTGGATGCTGGCTCGGCCGAAAGCCCGAGCCTGTCACAGACGTAAGCCTCGACAGCAGGAGGGGTGTGCGCGTACGTGCCGACTGCGCCCGAGATCTTACCGAAGCCCACGCCGTTGACCGCGTCGACGAGGCGTTCGTGATCCCGTTCTATCTCGAATGCCCAGTTCGCCAACTTGAGCCCGAACGACATCGGTTCGGCCCAGATGCCATGAGTTCTTCCGATCATGATCGTGTCCCTGAACTCGAAAGCACGCGCCTTGACGGTGGTGAACAGGCCCTCGAGTTCCTCCAGGAGCAGATGGCCAGCCTCGATGAGCAGCACTCCGTTTGCGGTGTCGAGGACATCGGAGGACGTCAGCCCGAAGTGAATCCACTCGCCACCGGTCGGCACGGACGCCCCGAGGAGATCGACGAACGCCGCCACGTCGTGATGCGTGACAGCCTCGCGCTCCTTCCAGGCCTGTGGATCGACCTCAGGGGCGCTGCGCGCTGCGAGCGCAGCCTCCGGCGGTGCGGTCCCCAACTCGGCCCAGGCTTCCACAACGAGTATCTCGACTTCCCGCCAGACGGCGAGTTTTCTCTCCTCCGACCACACTGCGGACATCGCGGGGGTCGAATACCGTTCGATCATCGTGTGAGATCCACCCTGTATTGATCGAGTTTCCCAGCCAGGGAATCGTCGGTAAGGGACAGGATCGACGCGGCGAGATACGCAGCGTTCGCTGCACTATCGATGGCAACCGTGGCAACCGGGATCCCGGTTGGCATCTGCACCGTCGAGTACAGGGCATCGATTCCACCCAGTCCGCCAGCCGCGATCGGGACGCCGATCACGGGAAGGGTCGAGTGAGCGGCTACCGCTCCTGCGAGATGGGCTGCTTTGCCCGCGCCACAGATGATCGCTCCAAACCCGTTGCCTCTAGCAGCGGCAGCGAATGCTGCAACCTTGTGCGGTGTGCGGTGTGCGGACATCACATGGACTTCGTACTCGATATCGAAGGAATCGAGCACCTCGGTGCAGGCTTCCATCTTTGGCATGTCCTTGCTCGACCCCATCAAGATGCCGACCTTCACGACTGGCTCCCTTCTTCGATTCTTGCGATATCGGTTCGGTAATGGCTCCCACGGAACTGGATGAGGTCCGCGGCCGCGTACGCATCCTCGCGGGCTTCGACGAAGCTATCGCACACGCCGACGACGTTGAGTACCCGTCCTCCGGCGGTCACAAGTCCTGCCCCGGTATCCGCCGTCCCTGCGTGGAATACGATCGCTTCTGACACCTTGTCGAGTCCGATGATCGCCATACCGGTTTCCGGCGCGATCGGATAGCCGGGAGCAGCGAGCACCACATCCACAGCAACCCTCGACGACCATTCGAGGACATGCCCGGAAAGCTGGCCCCGCGCTCCCGCGTCGAGCGCCTCGAGGAAGTCAGATTCCAGCCGCGGCAAGATCGCCTGGGTCTCAGGGTCGCCGAGCCGACAGTTGAACTCAAGTACTTGCGGGCCGTCGTTGGTGAGCATGAGCCCGACGTACAGGAATCCTGTGTAGCTGATCGCACGACGCTCTAGCTCTTTGAGAACAGGAACGGCTAC
This sequence comes from Actinomycetota bacterium, assembly GCA_039714815.1. GTDB lineage: Bacteria > Actinomycetota > Acidimicrobiia > Spongiisociales > UBA5794 > JAMBLL01. The sequence goes on from JBDLIR010000131.1 coordinate 2,154, forward strand.
GTTGACTGTCGTCCAGTCGACGAGGGACTCCGGGATGTCGCTGACCGGCGAGTACGAGCCCATGCCTCCGGTATTTGGCCCTTCGCCGTTGTCATAGAGTCGTTTGTAATCCCTGGCGGGTGCGAGAGGGATCGCCTCCCCGCGGGCGCACATGTAGATGATCGACACCTCGGCGCCGTCGAGGTAGTCCTCGATGACAACAGATGCGCCAGCCTCGCCGAAGCGGCCTCCGAGGCATTCGTCGACCCAGCTGATCGCTCCCTCGAGTGACCGTGTTACGAGCACGCCTTTGCCTGCTGCCAGCCCGTCTGCCTTCACAACGAACGGACCGTCCATCTCTTCGAGTCTTGCAACAGCCGACTCTCGACGCACATATGTCGCGGACTTCGCGGTGGGAACCCTGGCGGCCGCCATGATCTCCTTTGCGAACGATTTCGACGACTCGAGGCGCGCTGCGTCGCGGTTCGGACCGAACACAGCGATCTCCGCTGACCTGAGTGCGTCTGCAACACCGGCGGCGAGCGGCGCCTCCGGCCCGATGACGACGAGGTCCACCGCACGGGTGCGGCACAGTTCGACGACCGCGTGTGGATCGGTCGGGTCAACATCCGTGACGATGTCCCCCAGAGCCTCGAGCCCGGGGTTCCCAGGGCATGAGATGAGCTCGTCCAGGTGAGGACTCTGTGCGAGTTTCCAGCCGATGGCGTGCTCTCTGCCGCCACCACCGAGGATGAGGACCACCATTGTCTACGCCTCCCTGTTGAGCGTTGCGATGCGACCGGGCCCCACCGAAACGGTACGGATCGGGACACCAGCCAGTTCCTCGACTCGTTCGACATAGGCCCGTGCATTGGCCGGCAGGTCTTCCCACCGGTCGATCTTCGAGATGTCCACGTTCCATCCCGGCAGTTCCTCGTACTCTGGTTGGCAGTCATACAACACCCGCTGCTGGCGAGGGAACTCGGTGTACTGCTCGCCGTTGGCCGTGTACGCGGTTGCGATCTTGATGCTGTCGAAGTGCGACAGGACATCGAGTTTCGTCAGAGCGATCTCTGTGAGCCCGTTGACCCTTGCCGAGTACCTCAGCGCCACGATGTCGAGCCATCCGCATCTTCTTCGCCTGCCTGTGACGACGCCGTACTCGCCTCCGATGTCGATCAGCGCATCACCGGTCTCGTCGTGGAGTTCCGTGGGGAACGGACCTGTGCCAACCCGCGAGATGTACGCTTTCGTGACGCCGATGACGTTGTCGATCAGCGTCGGCCCGACGCCGATGCCGACCGGGGCGCCGCCAGCAGTCGGGTTCGATGATGTGACGAACGGGTACGTGCCGTGGTCGATGTCGAGCAGCGTGCCCTGTCCGCCTTCAAAGAGAACGTTCTTGCCGCTGGTGATAGCGTCGTGGACGAGCAGGGACGTATCGGTTACATGCGGCGCGAGACGATCTGTGTATGCAAGGTACTCCTCTGCGATCTCGTCGAACTCGAGGGGTAGCTGGTTGTACACCTTCACGAGGATCTTGTTCTTCATCTTCAAGGCGACGTCGAGTTTCTCGAGGAAGATCTTCTCATCGAACAGATCCTGGACCCGGATGCCGACCCTCGAGAACTTATCCGTGTATGCGGGGCCGATGCCCCGCTTGGTCGTTCCGATCATGGCCTTGCCCAGATACCGTTCGATGACCGCATCGAGCTTCCTGTGATACGGCATGATCAGGTGTGCGTTGTTCGAGATCTTGACCTTCGAGGGATCGATCCCCCGCTTCGTCAGGGTCTCCTTCTCCTCGAAGAACCACCTCGGGTCGACGACAACGCCGTTACCGATGACGGGGGTCACGGTGGGGTAGAGGACCCCCGACGGGATCAGGCTCAACGCGAACTTCTGATCGCCGATGACGATCGTGTGCCCTGCGTTGTTGCCGCCCTGGTATCTGACGACAACATCGGCCTTCTCCGAGAGCAGGTCGGTGATTTTGCCCTTTCCCTCATCACCCCACTGGGCGCCAAGGATGACTGAAGCGGGCATCGATTTCCTCCGGTGAGTCGAGCTACGTCAACGATTGTAACCAACCGCTGTCAGCCGTCAGCCAACAGCTGTCAGCCAGACCGCCGCTGCGCCACCAGACCATTCTCAGGCTCGCTGCTATACGTGTTCCGTCGTTCGCCAGAGGACGGAATATGGAAGACGGAAGACGGAAGACGAATAGCGACTGAAGGCTGAAGGCTGACGGCTGACAGCGGTTGGCTGACAGCTCTCGATTCTGAACATTTCTGTCGAATTCCCGAAAGCGCTTGTGATGTAGAGCGAAGTGTTGCTACTTTACTGGTGCCGTCGCCCCCCCAGGGCGGCGACAAACGGTGTTTCTCACCGTGTACCTATTAGCTAATAAAGGAGGGGTTACAGCATGCTGAAGCGACTTGCTGTGCTCTTTGCAGTCCTCGCTCTTGTAGCTGCCGCTTGTGCAAGCTCGGGAGATGAAGGAGATGCATCAACAACGACCGTAGCCGCGGAAGGCGGCGAAGAGGGTGGCGACACCGGTCAGGCAGAGGGTGGAAGCACCCTTGACGCCGTAGTGGCACGTGGGAAGCTCGTCTGCGGTGTCTCTGGTACCGCCGTCGGATTCTCTGAGACCCAGGCTGACGGTTCGACAACCGGTTTCGACGCTGACTACTGCCGTGCAATTGCAGCCGCCGTTCTCGGCGACTCCGAAGCTGTCGAGTTCCGTGCCCTTACGGCCGCGGAGCGGTTCGAGGCTTTGAAGAACAACGAGATCGACGTCCTGATCCGTAACACGACCTGGACTCAGAGCCGTGACACCGACATCGGTATGCAGTTCGTCGCAACGACGTTCTACGACGGCCAGCAGCTCATGGGCAACCCTGAGACCCTGCCAGGCCTCACAGCCGGTAGCGGATTCGAAGCGGTTGATGGAGCAACGGTGTGTACCAACGCTGGTACGACAACCGAGAAGAACATCACCGAGGGCGCGGCTGTTGCAGGCGTGACCATCGAGCTCGAGACCGTCGAGACGTTCCCTGAGGCAATGGAGAAGTTCAAGGCCGGTACCTGTGACCTCGTCACCACCGACGGCTCTGGTCTCTTCGGTAACCGTGCTGCAGAGGCAGCCGCCGGTACCGCAGGTGCAGCGGAGTGGGTCATCTTCCCAGAAGCCCCCATCTCCAAGGAGCCCCTGGGTCCTGTAGTCCGCCAGAACGATGACCAGTGGCTGGACGTCGTGCAGTGGACCGTGTTCGCGACCTTCATCGCTGATGAAGGTGGCGTCACATCCGCCAACGTTGGCGACATGATGGAAGACACGCCAGAGCTCGCACGCCTCTTCGGCGGCGAGGGTGAACTCCAGTCCGCTATGGGCCTTGCTCCAGATGCGTACCTGAACGTCATCAAGCAGGTTGGCTCGTACGGAGAGATCTACGACCGTAACCTCGAAGGTCCTCTGGACCTCAAGCGTGAAGGCAGCTTCAACGCACAGTGGTTCAACGGTGGACTCATCTACGCACCGCCGGCACGCTAACTCAGTTAGCAACGAGACTGGAAAGGGCGCCCCTCCCGGGGGGCGCCCTTTCTGTTTGTCAGCTGTCAGCCGTCAGCTATCAG
>JBDLIR010000132.1:0-5766 GCA_039714815.1 Actinomycetota bacterium
GCCATCCTCGGTTGCGAGCGAACTCCTGCGGCTCGACCCCTTGACGGTCCGAATCCTTGGCGGCCCAGCGGCCATCTCCGACGGTGTTGTGCAAGAGATCATCGATCTCCTCGATTGATGCAAGATAACTGGAGATAGCCGTCCTGCCTCGTACACTTGCCGCCATGTTCCGATCCCTTTCACGACTCGTTCTTCCGCTCGCCGTCACAGCGATGATCGCCGCGGCATGCTCCAGTTCCGATCCTTCTGCGACGACTACGACGACCGCTGCCCCGACGACAACGACGACTGTTCCCGCCACGACCACGTCAACGACGGTCCAGGAGACGACGACGACTGAGCCGTCGGTTGACGTATCCGAGGCGATCAACGGCCTTCCCGCAGAAGACGAACTGATCGACCGACGGGTGGTCGGCATCAAGATCGACAACCATGTCAAGGCGCGACCGCAAAAGGGTCTCGAGTCTGCAGATGCCGTGTACGAGATTCTCGTCGAGGGGGGCCTGACACGTTTCATCGCGCTCTTCCACCAAACAGATCTTGAAGTAGTGGGTCCGAACCGTTCCGGACGACCCACAGATTCGAAGGTCATGGCCGCTCTCGCAGGCGCGCCTTTCCAGATCTCAGGCGCCCAGGGCTGGGTGCAGGACATCTTCACGGCGGACGACATCAACGTTGTGTACGACTTCGGCATCACCACATGGCGCGACAACTCCCGGCCGGCGCCGCACAATCTCTTCACGTCGACGGAGCTCATCCGTAAGCATGCTGACAACAGGGGATGGCCTGATGACAATCCGGGCAATATGTTCGCGTATGGCGAGCCGACACCTGGCGACGAAGCGGCCACGAAGATCGAGGTCCACTTCTCAGATGCGGCGCCCTCCACGTGGGCCTGGGACGGCGACCAGTATCTGAGATTCCACGGCACGAGTGCCCACGAGTGGATCGACGAGGCTGGCGACATCGGGCAGGTGGCTTCTGACACACTCGTGGTCATGAAGATGCGTAAGTACATCGCTTCCAACCCCGCCGGCTCCGGTACATCCGTTCCGACGGTGGACACGGTCGGCAGGGGAGACGCACTCGTCTTCCACAACGGGCAGGTTGTGGGAGGCACGTGGGAACGCGGGTCGATGACCGATCCGTTCTTCCTCAGCACGAGTGACGGTACTGAGATCGTCCTTCCCCCGGGACGCGTCTGGATTTCTCTCCAACCGAACACCCAGTCGGTCGATTGGGAGTAGTCCCTTGCAGCCTGCAGTCGACATCGCTTCGCAGGTTCGCACAGGCAGAATTAGGGCGTTCGACGTTGTCGAGGAGGCACTCAGGCGCGCCGAAGCGTCCCAGGACTCCCTGAACGCCTTCACGCTCATCGACCACGACGGCGCGTTGGCACGTGCTCGGGGCATCGACATGCTCGTCGACACGGGACGGGATCCGGGCCCTCTCGCGGGAGTGCCGATCGGAGTCAAGGACCTCATCGATCAGACAGGCCTGCCCAACACGAAGGGCAGCTCCTTCGATGTCGGCTACGCGAAGAAGTCGGCCACCGTCGTCAAACGCCTGGGGAACGCGGGTGCCGTGATCATCGGTCGAACCGGTCTCCACGAATTCGCCTTCGGTTTCACATCGGAGAACCACTGGTTCGGTCCCGTTCGGAACCCATGGGACACCTCCACGTCACCCGGGGGCTCCTCCGGAGGATCAGGGGCTTCGGTGGCTGCCGGTATCGTTCCGATAGCGATCGGAACGGATACGGGCGGCTCCGTGCGTGTGCCCGCAGCGATGTGTGGGATCTTCGGATTGAAAGTCACCCACGGGCGCGTCCCGCTCACCGGTGTCTACCCACTCGTACCGTCGCTGGACACGGTCGGACCGATTGCGGCGAACGTTCCCGACCTCGCTGCCGCCTACCTCGCCACGGCGGGTGACGATCCCACGGATCCCTGGTCGCAACCGGTGGAAGTGGACTCCGTACCTGCAAATGTAGATCTGGGAGATCTGCGGTTCGGTGTCGTCAAACAGTGGACACAGCCCCGGCACACCAAACAGGTGGCCGATGGATTCCGCTCATTCCTCGAATCCGCATCCGCAGCGGGGATCGACATGGTCGAAGTGAACGAAGCCGGCTTCATCGAGCACCGAGCAGCGGCACGCGCGTTCGGACCGGAAGTGATAGCCATACACGGCGAAGCCTTGGCCGCCGATCCCGACGCTTTCGGCCCGCAGACACGTGCACGGATATCTGACGCATCGGAAGGCACCGCACAGGACCTCATGGCCGCGATGCGCTGGCGCTCGGCGGCGAAGGCGACCCTGAGCCGTCTCTTCGACTCGGGTATCGATGTCCTGGTCGCACCGACCGTCGGCGGGATGCGCAAAGTCATCGGGGAGGACGACATGGACGTCGACGGCGAACGAGTGTTCCACCGGAAGCTCCTTGCATCCTTCACGGCACCCATCAATCAGATCGGTGCCCCAAGCATCGCAGCCCCTGTACCGGGAACAGGCACGCCGCCGGTATCGGTTCAGCTCATCGGGCCGCTGTGGGGAGAATCGCAGTTGCTCGGGATCGCTGCGAGCCTCGAGGACGCCGGCGTCATCGGGGCACCGCGAGCACCGATATTCTTCGACGATTAGACCGCAAGAAGTGCTGATGCGCCCTATGCGGAATAAGCTGTGGGAGTCCATACGAACAACTACACAGATGCCCCACCGGGTATATCCAAACGGCGACTATTTCACCCCGCCGACCATCCCTATCAGGAGCCAACATCGTGTCCGATGACACCCTGACCGAGTCCCGAACCGCCCCCGAGCAGATCGACGACGTGGTCATCCGATTCGCCGGAGACTCCGGCGACGGCATGCAGCTCGCAGGCACCCAGTTCACCGCATCATCCGCGATGTTCGGGAACGACCTCGCAACACTTCCGAACTTCCCCGCCGAGATCCGGGCCCCTCAGGGCACGATCGGTGGCGTCTCCTCTTTCCAGGTCCACATCGCTGACTGGGACATCCTCACGCCCGGCGATCGACCCGACTGCCTCGTCGCCATGAACCCTGCCGCGCTGAAGGCGAACATCGACGACCTCGTCCCCGGCGGACTGGTGCTCGTGAACACCGACGCGTTCGACGAACGCAACCTCGGAAAAGCCGGTTACGACGAGAGCCCTCTCGAGAACGGCTCACTCGAGAACTACAAGGTCCTGTCCGCTCCGATGGAGGAACTGACGAAGGAAGCGGTCAAGGACTCAGGCGTGAAGGGTCGCGCAACATTGCGCTCCAAGAACTTCTTCGCTCTCGGCCTCATGTCGTGGATCTACACGCGTTCGATCGATCCAGTGATCGAGTGGTCCAGCGGCAAGTTCGGTGACGATACGCCCGTCGGGAAGGCGAACGTCTCAGCTCTCAAGGCCGGATACAACTACGGCATCACCACCGAGGCATTCCACCACACCTACGAGATCAACCCCGCTCCGCTCCCCGCTGGCGAGTACACGAACGTCATCGGGAACGTGGCGACGGCATGGGGCCTCATGGCGGGCGCAGACAAGGCCAAACTGCCGCTCTTCCTCGGTTCCTATCCCATCACACCCGCAACGACGATCCTCGAAGAACTCGCCCGTCACCGGAACTTCGGAGTCAAGACGTTCCAGGCCGAAGACGAGATCGCCGGCATCGGCACAACCTTGGGTGCGGCGTTCGCAGGAAGCCTTGCCGTCACGACCACTTCCGGACCGGGTCTCGCCCTCAAATCCGAGACGCTCTCCCTGGCGTTGATGACCGAGCTTCCCATGATCGTGGTCGACGTACAGCGCGGTGGCCCATCGACCGGCCTGCCGACGAAGGTCGAACAATCCGACCTCCTGTTCGCCATGTACGGACGACACGGCGAATCACCGCTCCCGATCGTGTCGACGTCCGCACCGTCAGATGCATTCGACGCCGCATTCGAGGCGGCGCGGATCGCGGTCAAGTACATGACGCCGGTCATCCTGCTCACTGACGGTTACATCGCAACGTCGTCCGAGCCGTGGCGCCTGCCGGACCTGGACGCTCTCCCCGATATATCGCGTCCGTACGCGGCACAGGACGGCGACGAACCGTTCCTCCCTTATGCGAGAGATCCGGAGACGATGGCCCGACCGTGGGCGATTCCGGGCCAGCCCGGGTTGGAGCACCGCATCGGCGGCCTCGAGAAGGACGCATCGACCGGGAACGTGTCCTACGTCCCGGACAACCACGAGCACATGTCCCACGTCAGAGCCGAGAAGGTTCTCGCGATCGCCAAGGACATCGCTGATGTCGAGGTCCATGGCGAGGGCGACGATCTGCTCGTACTCGGTTGGGGATCGACGTTCGGCGCCATCCGAACCGCGGTGAATCGCGCGCTGCGCGACGGCTACTCGGTATCCCACATTCACCTGCGCCACATCAATCCGTTCCCGCAGAACCTCGGCGAGTTGCTCCACAACTACGACAGGGTGCTGATCCCTGAGATCAACCTCGGCCAGCTCTCGAGGCTCATCCGGGCCGAGTACGGTGTCGAGAGCATCGGCTACAACCGGGTTCTGGGTCAACCGATGCGAGCGAGGGACATCGAATTCAAGATCCACGAGATCCTCGACGGGGGTGCATCATGACCACCGAAACGAAGCGCTACGACCGCTCCGACTTCCAGACCGACCAGGAGGTCCGCTGGTGTCCGGGGTGCGGCGACTACACGATTCTCGCTGCCGTACAGAGCTACCTTGCTTCGCTCGACGTCGATCGTGAGAAGCACGTCTTCGTTTCCGGCATCGGCTGTTCCAGCCGGTTCCCGTACTACATGAACACGTACGGCATGCACACCGTGCACGGCCGTGCGCCCGCCATCGCCAGTGGGATCGCTACCGCGAATCCGGATCTCACCGTGTGGGTCATCACCGGCGACGGCGACGCGCTGTCGATCGGTGGCAACCACCTGATCCACGCGTTGCGTCGAAACGTCAACCTGAACATCATCCTCTTCAACAACCAGATCTACGGGCTCACGAAGGGACAGTTCTCCCCGACGTCGGAACTCGGGAAGATGACAAAGACAAGCCCGATGGGGTCGATCGACCGTCCATTCAACCCCGTGAGCCTCGCACTGGGCTCCGAGGCCTCGTTTGTGGCGCGGACGATCGACATGGATCGCAATCACACGATGGCGATGCTCAATGCCATGTACGAGCACGATGGCACAGGGCTTCTCGAGATCTATCAGAATTGCAATGTCTTCAATGACAAGGCGTTCCTGGACCTCACGGCGAAGGGCACACGGGACGAGAACCGCATCTGGCTCGAGGATGGCGAACCGATCATCTTCGGACCGAACAGTGAGTACGGCGTCACCTTCGACGGCCAGGGGGCGAAGATCGTGGAGGTCGCCGAGGTCGGCCGGCACAACGTACACGTTCACAACGCCGCGGACCCGAACCCATCGGTGGCGTTCGCTCTGAGCCGGCTTGCGCACGGCCCGTACGGTCCGACGCCGCTCGGCGTATTCCGCAACGTTCCCACACCTTCCTACGGTCGGTTGCTCGAGCAGCAGATCGCCCAGGCCCAGGACAAGAAGGGACCGGGCGATCTCGCCAAGGTGATCCGTTCACGTGGGACGTGGACGGTTGGGTAGATCTGAGATCTGAGATCTCAGATCTCAGATCTCAGATCTCAGAATTCAGATCTCAGGACTCAGGTCAGATCGGTTGACCATGACTCGCGCTCGGAGGGGACCCG
>JBDLIR010000133.1:0-5751 GCA_039714815.1 Actinomycetota bacterium
CCAGAAGGCGGAACGCTTCTTTCCCTCCCTCACGGAGTGGGGGAGGTGGCCGAGCGCAGCGAGGTCGGAGGGGGAAGCCATGATGATCCACTCAGGTTGTGTGCGGGCTGAGTGGGACGACTCGGCCTCCCCCTCTGTCTCGTTCCTCGACATCTCCCCCGCGAAGGCCGGGGGAGAGAAGCAGAAGTCGGAACGCGGGCCTCAGGCTGGTCTTGTGTAGCTGCCCTGGGCGACGGCGACGGGTCGGTCGGGGTCTCCGTCGATCCACAGCTTGATGGTGCCGACGATGCGTCGGGTACTGACAGAATCGATCGTCGCTTCTGCGAGGAGGTCCCCGTTTTGGGCAGGCCGGAGGAACCTGATGGACATCTCTGAAGTCACTGCCATCGATTCGATGCCGATCACGCTGAACACCGCAAACCACAAGGCGGTGTCGGCGAGCATGAACTGGGTAGGGCCCGAGATGTAGCGTCCCGGCCGAAGCTGCGTTTCGTCGAAGTCCCATCGGGCCGTGGCCGACCTCGCATCGACGGCGTCACAGCGTACGCCAGACGCCTCTGCCGCGGGATATACGTCGGACAGATGCGCATTCACGTCATCAACGGATACCAGGGGCTCTTCCAACATGCCGCCACATTAGCTCGCTGGTGCTCGCGGACTGCTCGCAGGGCTCGCTGACAGACGCAGATGATCCACGCGGCTCGTGCGTTCAACGCACAGGCTGAGTGGGACGACTCGGCCTCCCCCTCTGTCTCGTACCTCGACATCTCCCCCGCGAAGGCCGGGGGAGAGAAGAAACCTGCTTCCCTCCCTCGACGAAGTCGGGGGAGGTGGCCGAGCGCAGCGAGGTCGGAGGGGGCTCTCTGTCTCGTTCCTCGACATCTCCCCCGCGGAGGCCGGGGGAGAGAAGCAGAAGTCGGAAAGCGGAAGACCGTAAACCGTTACGCTGATTCGATGGCTGTCACGTACGAACACGACCCGGAGTTGGGGATCGAAGAGCTGATCGATCTGTACGACTCCGTGGGATGGTCGGCGTACACAGCCGATCCCGATGGTCTCAAGAGGGCAGTCGCCAATTCCACATATGTGGTCGCTGCGCGTGAGGGTGGCGAACTCCTCGGTGTTGCACGCTGTATCTCCGACGATGTCTCCATCTGCCATATCCAGGACATCCTCGTGCGGCCGACTCGTCAACGGTCAGGAATCGGCCGAGAACTCTTCAGCCAGTGCACTGAGCATTTCGGCAATGTGCGTATGTTCGTCCTCATGACAGATGACGAACCCCGCCAGCAGTCGTTCTACGCCTCGATGGGCATGCAGAACCTCGCCGACACCCCAACGCTCCGCGTGTTCTTCACAAGCAATCCGCCATCTGGCTAGGGCTGTGAGCTGACGGCCTTCGGCTGACGGCTGAAAGCTGGAATCTGATGGCTGTTAGCTGTTCCGCTGTATATACTCAGCTCTGGTTTTCCCAACCGAGCCCGCCGGTACCCGGAGGCGCGCAAGCGCTGTTGTGCAGGAAGAGGCTCATACAAGGGATCGGTCTTGTTGTGCAATCCACAACCCGGCCGATTTTCGTTCGTTCAGGATTCCGATACCCGGGAGCGGGTCGGAGTGCGCCGAAGAGAGAGACAGACACCACAGTGCCAACCGTACAGCAGCTGGTCCGCCAGGGCCGGAAGCCGAAGCCAAAGAAGCAGAGGACCGTCGGCCTCGCAGGATCACCTCAGCGTCGAGGCGTGTGCACGCGCGTGTACACCGTCACCCCCAAGAAGCCGAACTCTGCACTGCGCAAAGTCGCTCGTGTCCGCCTCTCATCTGGCGCCGAGATCACGGCGTACATCCCGGGTGAGGGACACAACCTCCAGGAGCACTCCATCGTCCTCGTCCGTGGCGGACGTGTGAAGGACCTCCCTGGTGTTCGTTACAAGGTCATCCGCGGTGCTCTCGATGCCGCAGGCGTCGATGGCCGCAAGCAAGCCCGTTCACGTTACGGCACGAAGAAGGATTCCTGATGCGTAGGGCACCAGCAGAAGTTCGTACTCTTGACCCCGATCCGATCTACAACTCGGTCCTGGTCACACAGATCATCAACAAGGTCCTCTTGAAGGGCAAGAAGGGCGCAGCCCGTCGCATCGTGTACACCGCAATGGACACGGTCGAGCAGCGCACCGGTTCAGACCCGCTTCCCACCCTCAAACGCGCCATCGACAACGTGCGACCCACCCTCGAGGTGCGGAGCCGTCGTGTTGGTGGTTCGACCTATCAGGTGCCGGTCGAGGTTCGCCCTCGTCGTGCACAGACCCTTGCGGTTCGCTGGCTCGTCGAGTTCGCCAGGAAGCGTCGTGAGAACACGATGTCCGACCGGCTCGCAAACGAGATCCTCGATGCTGCAAATCGCACCGGTGCTGCAGCTAAGCGCCGCGAAGACGTCCACAAGATGGCGGAGTCCAACAAGGCCTTCGCCCACTATCGCTGGTAGAAGAACATGGCACGAAAGATCCCCCTCGATACCGTCCGAAATATCGGAATCATGGCTCATATCGACGCGGGCAAAACGACGATCACCGAGCGGGTCCTCTACTACACGGGTCGCACGTACAAGATCGGTGAGGTCCACGAGGGCGCAGCCGTCATGGACTGGATGGAGCAGGAACAAGAGCGTGGCATCACGATCACCTCTGCTGCAACCACGTGCGAGTGGGATGGATACACGATCAACATCATCGACACGCCCGGCCACGTCGACTTCACCGTTGAGGTCGAGCGGTCGCTGCGTGTTCTCGACGGTGCGGTTGCGGTATTCGACGCCGTATCCGGTGTTGAGCCCCAATCCGAGACCGTATGGCGCCAGGCGGACAAGTACGGTGTCCCGCGCATCTGCTTCATCAACAAGATGGACCGTACCGGAGCCGACTTCTTCGCCGCAAAGCAGTCGATCATCGACCGCCTCGGCGGGAACCCGGTAGCGATCCAGATCCCGATCGGTGCCGAAGCCGATTTCAAGGGTGTTGTCGACCTCGTCACGATGAAGGCGATCGTGTGGAGCGACGATGAAGGCACAGAGTTCGAGATCGTCGACATCCCGGCCGAGCTTCAAGACCAGGCCGACGAATGGCGTCACAAGATGCTCGACATCGTCGCCTCTGAAGACGAAGAGCTCATGGAGCGGTACCTCATGGAAGAGGAACTGACCGCTGACGAGATCCGGTCGGTCATCCGCACCGGAACGATCAATCGTGACTTCGTCCCCGTCATGCTCGGAACTGCGTTCAAGAACAAGGGCGTGCAGCCTCTGCTCGATGCTGTTGCGTGGTATCTGCCGAGTCCGCTGGACCTCCCGCCAATGGTCGGGTTCCGTCCCGGCTCCGAGGAAGAAGAGATCGAGCGGGGCCCATCAGACGATGAGCCGTTCTCCGCTCTTGCGTTCAAGATCATGTCCGACCCGTACGTCGGCAAGTTGACGTACTTCCGGGTCTACTCGGGCCATGCGAACAAGGGCGATTCGATCATCAACACGCGGTCAGGGAAGAAGGAACGGTTTGGCCGTCTCCTCCTGATGCACGCGGCAAAGCAGGAGGACATCGAGGAGATCCACACGGGTGACATCGTTGCGGCCGTCGGTCTGAAGAACACGAAGACCGGCGACACGCTCGCAGCGATCAACAGCCCGATCATGCTCGAGTCGATGACGTTCCCCGATACCGTGATCTCCGTTGCGATCGAGCCGAAGACGAAGTCCGACCAGGACAAGCTCGGCAACGGCCTGGCACGTCTCGCCGAGGAAGATCCGACGTTCAACGTACACACAGACGACGAGACCGGCCAGACGATCATCGCCGGTATGGGTGAACTCCACCTGGAAGTCCTCGTCGACAGGCTCTTCAGAGAGTTCAAGGTCGAGGCCAATGTTGGTCGTCCGCAGGTCGCGTACCGCGAGACGATCAGGCGCGTCGTCAACAAGATCGATGCGAAGTTCAAGCGCCAGACCGGTGGCTCGGGTATGTACGGTCACGTCGTGATCGACCTCGAACCACTCGACCCTGGCACTGGTTTCGAGTTCGTCAATGCCGTCAAGGGTGGCAATGTGCCTCGTGAGTACATCCCTGCCGTCGAAAAGGGCATGCGAGAGGCGCTTGCGGGAGGTATCCTCGCCGGATATCCGCTTGTCGACCTCAGGGCTCGACTCATCGATGGTTCGAGCCACAATGTCGACTCGAACGAGATGGCATTCAAGATCGCTGGTTCTATGGCGATCCAAGAAGCAGCGAAAGCATCCGGCATCAAGATCCTCGAGCCGGTGATGGAACTCGAAGTAGTCACTCCAGAGGACTACATGGGCGATGTCATCGGTGACCTTTCCGCACGACGGGGAAAGATCGAATCGATGGAGGCCCGCGGGATAGTACGTGTCGTCAAGGCACTCGTACCACTTGCGGAGATGTTCGGCTATGCAACCGACCTCAGGTCTCGTTCCCAGGGTCGAGCGAACTACACGATGCAGTTCCACTCATATCAAGAAGTACCGACCTCAGCAGCCACGGAGATCGTGGCCAAGGTCAGAGGCGAATAGGAGCCCCACATGGCGAAGGAAAAGTTTGAGCGGTCGAAGCCGCATGTGAATATTGGGACGATGGGTCATATTGATCATGGGAAGACGACGTTGACTGCGGCTATTACGAAGGTGTTGGCTGAGCACAACGAGTCTGAGTTCACGGCGTTTGAGGATATTGATAAGGCTCCTGAGGAGCGTGAGCGTGGGATCACGATTGCGATTGCTCATGTGGAGTATGAGACGGATAATCGTCATTATGCGCATGTGGATATGCCGGGGCATGCTGATTATGTGAAGAACATGATTACGGGTGCTGCGCAGATTGATGGTGCGATTTTGGTGGTGTCTGCTGCTGATGGTCCGATGCCGCAGACGCGTGAGCATGTGTTGTTGGCTCGTCAGGTTGGGGTGCCTGCGATTGCGGTGTTTATGAACAAGGTTGATCAGGTTGATGACGATGAGTTGTTGGATCTGGTTGAGTTGGAGGTTCGTGAGCTGTTGGATGAGTATGAGTTCCCTGGGGATGATGTTCCTGTGGTGCGTGGGTCTGCGTTGAAGGCTTTGGAGGGGGATGCGGAGTCTGCGGCTCAGGTTATGGAGTTGATGGCTGAGGTGGATGCGTATATTCCTGAGCCTGTTCGTGAGATGGAGAAGCCGTTTGCGATGCCGATCGAGGATGTGTTTTCGATTACGGGTCGTGGGACGGTGGTGACTGGCCGTATTGAGCAGGGTGTGCTCAAGGTTGGTGATCAGGTGGAGATTGTTGGTTTGCGTGATTTGCAGACGACGACGGTTACGGGGATTGAGATGTTCCGTAAGTTGTTGGATCAGGGTCAGGCTGGTGACAATGTTGGTCTGTTGTTGCGTGGTATTGGGAAGGATGATGTGGAGCGTGGCCAGGTTGTTGCTGCTCCGAAGTCGATTACGCCGCATACCGAGTTTGAGGGCAAGGTGTATGTGTTGACCAAGAATGAGGGTGGGCGTCATAACCCGTTCTTTGATGGGTATCGGCCGCAGTTCTATTTCCGTACGACGGATGTGACGGGTTCGGTGAAGTTGCCTGACGGTACCGAGATGGTGATGCCTGGTGATAACACGGAGATGACTGTGACGTTGGGGAAGCCGATCGCGATGGATGAGGGTTTGCGTTTCGCTATCCGTGAGGGTGGCCGCACTGTTGGTGCAGGCCGTGTCAC
>JBDLIR010000134.1:0-5738 GCA_039714815.1 Actinomycetota bacterium
CAGATGGATCGCAGCTGAGAACATCGACGGCATGCTCGTCGATTCCTACCTCGAAGATCTCGACGGCATCCTCGTCCCTGGGGGCTTCGGCATCAGAGGCATCGAAGGCAAGATCCAGGCGATCCGCTATGCCCGTGAACACAACGTACCCTTCCTCGGCTTGTGCCTCGGTCTTCAGTGTGCGGTGATCGAGTACGCACGAAACGTCCTGGGCCTCTCGAGTGCTCATTCGAGTGAATTCGATCCGTTGACTCCCGACCCCGTCATCGATCTCATGGAGACGCAGAAGGACGTGTCTGACAAGGGCGGCACGATGCGCCTCGGCCTGTACCCCGCAAAACTGGCCATCGGGTCGCTTGCTCGGTCGTTGTACGGATCTGAGGTTGTGTACGAGCGGCACCGACACCGCTGGGAGGTCAACAACCGCTATCGCGAGGCGCTCACCGACGCCGGCATGTCGATGTCCGGCACGTCGCCAGACGACAGGCTCGTCGAGTTCGTCGAGATCGCCGGCCATCCGTATTTCATCGCCACGCAGGCACACCCGGAACTCGTGTCGCGGCCCGATGACCCGCATCCACTGTTCGATGGGTTCGTCGCGGCCGCAGCAGCTACCAAGCCCGCGCCGGATTCGGTGGATTCGGTCGTGGCCAACCAAGTCAATTGACGAACGACCACGGCTTCGAGATAGTCCGCACCGAGACGGCAAGCGACCTCGGGTTCCTGCGTGTCGACGTGGCGACCGTACGTACCCCAACGGGCGAGGACATCGAACGTGTGGTCGTCGTGCATCCAGGGGCGGTGGCCGTGGTGCCGCTCTATGGCGATGACATCGTCCTCATCGCCCAGTACCGGGCACCGGTCGATGGCGTAGTGGTGGAGATACCCGCGGGGAAGTTGGACAGGAGGGGAGAGGACAGAACCGCTGCGGCCGTACGGGAACTCGCAGAAGAGACAGGCTATCTTGCACATGACCTCGTGCATCTGACCGACCTCAAGACCGGGGTCGGGTTCACCAACGAGGAGATCTCGATCTATCTCGCCCCATCCGTCACGCCTGGACCTGCTCAACCGGTCGGCGCGGAGGAGGCCGAAGCTCACGTCTTCACCATGCCATTCGCACAGGCGGTCGAAGAGGTCGCACGAGGTACGATCACCGATGCGAAGACGGTTGCAGGGATATTGCTCGTGGAGCGGATCCGTGGAACTGCCTGAGCACGGGCACGAGTTCATCGTCTCGTTGCGGTCAGAACGTGGATTGTCTCCGAATACGGCATCCGCATATGCCAGGGACCTGAGGCAGTACCAGGAGTCGATTCTCGACAACGACGGCAACGCCACCGAGGCAACGGTTCTCGCCCATATCGCGACGCTGCGAGAGCGGGGCCTCGCGCCCACGTCTATCGCACGCAAGCTCGCCTCCATCCGCGCCTATCACCGTTTCCTCATCGCCGAGGACCTGGCAACAGACGACCCGACCGCGACGGTGGATTCGCCGTCACGCCCGAGAGCGCTGCCCAAAGCGCTCGCCGTCGATGAGGTCGCGGCCCTGGTCGAGGCACCGGACCTCACGACCTTGATCGGCAGACGCGACAGGGCGATCCTCGAGATGCTGTACGCCACTGGCTGCCGTGTCTCAGAACTCACTGGCCTCGATGTCTATGACGTGGACTTCGAAACCGATACGGCGATGGTGACAGGGAAAGGGAACAAGCAACGTCTGGTCCCCGTCGGTTCGTACGCAGCACGGGCGGTACGCACCTGGCTCGAAGATCGGCTCACGGTGCGGATATCGGGGAGGGATCCCGGCAACCTGTTTCTCACGGTACGAGGGAACGCCATGAGCAGACAAGCGATCTGGCGGATCGTGCGCGCCTACGGTATCGCTGTCGGAATCGACGCGTCACGACTCTCTCCCCATGTGCTGCGGCACAGCGCAGCGACCCACATGGTCGGTGGCGGAGCGGACCTCCGGACCGTTCAAGAGATGCTCGGCCACGCAAGTGTCTCCACGACCCAGGTGTACACCAAGGTGAGTCCCGAGCACCTCAGAGAGATCGTCATCTCGAGCCATCCGAGAGGTACCTAGAAGTGTCCGGTCGACACCGAAAAACGTGGCGCAAAGCTATCAACGGTTCCGCCGGAAGGCTAACCTGTGGCTACCATTTCGATGGGCCAGGCGCTACCTCTGGAGGATCTCATGCCACACGTCGACCTTGACAACGCTCGCAGGGCTTTGTCAGATGAACGCGCCACGGTCGTCCATCAACTCCATGAGCTCGGTGCAGACGAGTCGGGGAACCTCACCGGTGATGTCGATTTCGGCGACGCCTTTGCCGACGCAGGCGCGGCGACTGCTGAGCGCACGGAAACCATCGGCATCGTCAGGAGCCTCAAGAAACGACTCGACGAAGTCGACAGGGCAACCGCCAAGATCGACGACGGCACCTTCGGAATCTGCATGGTCTGTGGCAAGGACATCGGTGCCGCGAGGATGGAGTTCCGGCCCACATCGGTTCGCTGCGTGGAATGCAAGTCCAGGACCGCCTGACATCCACATGCTCCATCTCGTCAGAAGGTTCTTCGGATTCCTGACCGCACGACCTCTCAGCCCGGGTGAGCAAGCTTTCGTCAGCGAATCGATCAACTCCGACCTTCAGCGGCTCTTCTACACCCAGCGATTCGAAGACCAGCGCCATGCCGTCGACGTCGCCTTCAGGGTGTCGAACGATCCTGAACTGGTCGAGGCGGCGCTGTTACACGATATCGGCAAGACCAGCGTCCACCTCGGAGCTGTCGAGAGGTCTCTTGCAACGATGTGGTTTGCGACCTCCCTCCCGATCTGGGGCGAATGGCTCTCGTACCGTGATCACGGTCCCATCGGTGCAGATCTGCTCGAAGAGCACGGTGCCGGCGTCCTGGCGATCTCGTTTGCGAGACACCACCCTGGTGAACCTCCCTCACACGTCGACGCACGCAACTGGAACCGCCTCGAAAACGCCGACAGCTGACAGCTGACAGCTGACGGCTGACAGCTGTCTTCTGTGCTCTGTGTTCTCTCTTCTGCTGACGGCTGACGGCTGACAGCTTCTTGCCGATGGCTGTCGCCTGTGAGCCGTTGGCTGTAGGCTATCTCCTCATGTCATTTGAAGTTCGCACGCGCGTATTCGAGGGCCCCCTCGACCTGCTCCTCCACCTGATCACATCGCATCAGCTCGAGATCACAGAGGTCAACTTGCTCGACCTCGTCAACGAGTATCTCGCGTACATCGACCTCATGAGCGACCTCGATATCGACGTGACCAGTGAGTTCCTGCTGATCGCGGCGACGCTGATCCAACTCAAGGCGAGACAGTTGCTTCCCGACGACGAACCGATCGATATCGATGAGGAACTCGCCCTCGCTGAGGAGCGAGATCGGCTTCTCGCCAGACTTCTTGCATGCCTCACGTTCAAGGACGTGGCGGCCGTGCTCAGACACCGCATGGATGCGGCTCAGCGGAACGTGGCGAGAACGGTGGGGCTTCCACCGCGAATCGAGGCTCCGGTACCCCAGGTCATTATCGACGTAGACATTCACGGCCTCGCAGCGATCGCTCAGCGAGTGTTCACGACGCCTCTCAACGAACCGGACGTGGACCACCTCGACCTCGATCTTCCCTCGGTCCAGGATGCAATGGTCGACCTCCAGGGTCGGATGGCATCGGTCATCACGACAGACTTCGACGACGTGGTGTCGCACTGCACCCGCAACGTCGAGGTCGTCGCCTACTTCCTTGCACTTTTGGAACTCGCCAGATGGGGGATCGTGAACGTGAACCAGGAACACATCGATGAAACGATCGAGATCAGTTACGACGAACAAGCTGCGGAAGCACGCTTCCGGACGATGATCGGCATGGAGAAGGAAGAATGAACAAACTCGCAGCCGTGCTCGAGGCGGTGCTCTTCGTTGCCGATGAACCGGTAACGACCCACGAACTCGCCCAGGTCACTGATGAGACGCCTGGCGCAGTCACCGAGGCCCTCGAGGTTCTCGCCGGGACGCTTGACCAGGGCCGCGGTCTCGTGCTCAAACAGGTTGCAGGCGGATGGAGGCTCTACACGGACGAATCCGCGATCTCGTACGTGGAACGCTACGCCGCGACAGACCGTGCCAAGCGACTGTCGAACGCAGCGCTGGAGACGCTGTCCGTTGTCGCCTACAAGCAACCCGTGTCACGAGGGCAGGTCTCTGAGATCCGTGGAGTCGACTCTGAGCACGCCATGAAGACCCTCGAGCGACGGAACCTCGTCGTCGAGGTCGGCCGGGCGCCAGGACCCGGACAGGCTGTCCTGTACGCGACGTCACCGCTTTTCCTCGAGAAGATGGGCATCGCAAGCGTGGCCGACCTTCCACCGCTCGCCGACCACGTTCCGCCCAGCCAGATAATGGAAACGCTCGAAATGCCGATGCGACCGGAGTCATCATCGAACGACTCAACAAGCTGATCGCCCGAACAGGGTACGCATCGCGTCGCAAGGCTGACATCCTCATCGCACAGGGGCGCGTCACCGTCGACGGGGTCGTCGCAGGCGTTGGAGACCGCATCGACCCGGCGGCCAGTGTCGCCACCATCGACGGCGTCGTCCTGCCACTCGACCCGACTCTCGTCACCTGGTTGATGTACAAACCGGTCGGCGTCGTATCGACGATGGATGATCCTCAAGGCAGACCAACCGTGCGGTCGATCGTTCCGAGGGAGCCGGTGACGAATCCTGTGGGGCGCCTCGACCTCCACTCCGAAGGCCTGATGCTGATGACAAACGATGGTGATCTCGCCCTGCGCGTCACGCATCCCCGATACGAGATAGGCAAGACCTACCACGTCCTCATCCCCGACCACGTCGCCAACGACGATGTGAAACGGCTCGCGAGCGGGGTGGAGCTCGACGACGGACATGCTGCTGCGAGATCAGCGCGGGTGATCTCCAAGGGTTCGACGCGCACCATCGTCGAACTTGTGATGGCCGAGGGCCGCAAGCGGGAGATCCGCAGGATGTTCGAGGCTCTCGGCATACCGGTGGAACGCCTTGTCCGCACTGCGATCGGAGACGTCATCGACAGGAACCTCGCCCCCGGTTCGTACCGTGCCCTCACGCTCGACGAGATCCGGTCGCTGTACACCCTTGCAGACAAGGCTGGTTCACGTGACTGATCTCGCCTTCACGGGCCCCGGAGGACCCTTCCGCACGACGGTCACTGTCCCTGGGGACAAATCCCTATCGCACAGAGCCCTGATGTTCGCTGCCATGGCGGCGGGTGACAGCATCGTGTCGGGTGCGGGACCTGGCAACGACATCGCGTCCACCAGAGCCGCACTGCGCTCTCTCGGCGTGTCGATCGTCGGCGAAAAGGTGCGCTCTCGAGGAACATCGGGATGGGTGAACCCGGGTGCGCCCATCGATTGCGGCAACTCGGGAACGACGATGCGCCACCTTGCAGGCATCCTGTCGACATCCCCTATCGCGGTGACACTCACCGGTGATCCGTCGCTCTCGGTGCGCCCCATGACACGCCTGATCGCCCCGTTGGAGGCTCTCGGCGGCGTGATATCGGTCTCACCAGGCGGCACGGCACCCATCACCGTGGGTGGTGCAACATCCGTGCGTGGAGCCTCGTTCGAGATCCCTGTGGCATCGGCCCAGGTGCGCACCGCGTTCGAGTACGCGGCCTTGTCGGCAGATACACCCTCAAC
>JBDLIR010000135.1:0-5707 GCA_039714815.1 Actinomycetota bacterium
ACGACGAAGATCGCCCCGAGCGTGCCTGACCACTCCGCAGCGAGACGACCGAGGATCGACGTGTTCTGGTGGAAACCCGCTCCCACCGAGTGGTGATCGCCGACATAGAGTCCGTCGAGGCCAGCTTCCCGGGCAGCGCTTGCACGTGCGATCATGGCCCGGGCGCTCTCACGGGGATCGCTGGATGTGTACCGGCTCTTCACCGATGTGCTCAATCGCATCGTTGCCTCGCGTGATCGACTCCGACCTTCACTCCCACATTCCGCTCGGCGGTACCCGGTTCGGCGTCTTGGTGGGATCTGCAGGCTAGTCAGGGAACCTCCACGACGGTTAGCCGTGTAGATCTCTCCGACCAGGGTCAGCCGAACGGGCCCTTGGCAAGACCCACTCCCTCATCGATGCCGCCATGTGCGGCGCTCCGGGCGTTGTCGCCGGGAGTGCGGCCGCTCCTAGTTGGGCAGAACGAGGTTGACGTCGTTTGGCCTGACTGTGTCGAGAAGTGAGAAGAACTCATCGACCTTGGCCAGATGTGATAGGACTTCAGGGTTCTCGGAGATCGCCAGATCGCTACTGCGGACGAGGCTCTCAGCGGATGGCATGGGGCCGATTCCCCTCATTCGATATACAAATAGGCGACGCTCATAGGAACAACCCGGATAGCCGCTCAGTCGCCTTCGGCGGGAGGCAGCAGAGACCCCGCCACAGCAGGGGTCTCAGTGGCACGCCCGGAGGGACTCGAACCCCAACGTTCTGATCCGTCAGTCACACAGACGTCGTGCCATCCAATGTCGTTACGTCGATCTGGTGCTATCCCGTAGGGGGTTCCGGCACGTTCGTGTCGTTCCGTCCATCTGGCGACGTCCAGTACGCCGGAGTTGGGCTGCAGCGAAGGGGACGCGAATGCTGGTCCCCGAAGGGGCGCGTGACGGCAGCCGAGAACCTCACGATATGGCCGCCAGACGATGAGACCCGCGTGTACGATCCATGCGATGACCAGCCGAGATCCGAACGACCATCTGGCGCTGCTTGCGGAGGTGGCGGACTCGCTCACTGGCGCCGGGATTCGGGTGTGGTTGTCTGGCGGGTGGGCCATGGACTTCCACGCCAGATCGATCACGCGCCCCCATTCGGACATCGACCTCATCGTTGGGGCTGCCGACCGCCCAGAGCTGTGGAGCGTGCTCCGGTCAAGCGATCTGCTCAGCGGAGAGATCGTTCAGGGAGTACACGTCGAACACTTCTTGCGTGCGGGTGTGCAGGTTGAGTTCACCTACATAGCCTCGACCTCAGGCGGCCAGATCATCACCCCGGGCTTGGAGAGCTGGCCATGGCCCGCGGAGTCGTTCCCAGATGAGTTGGTCACCTTCCGGGGAGTCTCGATCAGGCTCGTTTCGCTCACGGGTCTGCTGGACATGAAGACCAACTATGCGGCCCACTTCGACGTTCCTCTTCGACCGCACGACGTTGCCGACATCGAAGCTCTCAACCGGCTCGTCCGGATGCAGCTCGCGGAATAGCCCCGGTTCTTCGTTCGATCTCGGCCGATGGTGATGCGACGGCTGCGTAGCAGGCATTCGGCACGCCCGGAGGGACTCGAACCCCCAACCTTCTGATCCGTAGATCTCCAAGCCATATCCATGGGTGTCCACAGCCGTCCAGACGGTTAGTTCTCAGCGTGGGCGTCAACCGGGGAGCAGCCCTACCGCGCTGGGGCAGGAGACTCACACCGACGGTGCGCTTGCAGCGTCCACGTAGCAGATCGCGTCGTCCAGCATCCCCGTCGGTGACAACGCCGACCCCTCCGCCCAGAGCGTGTCGAACCGGGCATCACCCAACGCTGTTCGCAGTGCCCGGACCGAGCGACCGTGACGCCGTTGCTCCCACTCAAAGAGCACGATGCCGGATCCCTCGTGGATTGCTGAGGATGCAGCAAGGAGAAGAACCGCCTCTTCGTGGTCACCAGCCTCAAGCGCCGCCTCAGCTACGACGACGACAACATCGGCGGTATCGATGACGGATGCGGCGCGACGAGCGTGCTCGAGGGCTTCGCACAGGTGAGGGAGCGCGGCTTGGAAGCCTGCCGTGTCCAGCAGCGATAGCGCACGGAGCTCAGCTGCGTCCCGCAACATGCTCGGCGGAGCAGTCTCGAGCGCCGCGTCGCTCAATTCGGCGGCTGCGGTGCTGGCAGACGCTGTATCTCCACAAGCGATGGCCAGAAAGGATCGAACCACGAGATACATGTAGAGCTCACCCGGCCCGAACTGGTGGCTGTACTCGTGCTCGATGCCAAGCAGTCGTTCGGCATCGTCGAGATCTCCTTCGTGCACGGCGGTCAACGCCAGCAGAACATTCGCGGAGTAGGTGGCATACCGAAGATCACCTCGCTCACCGAGACGAGCAGTCTCTGAGACAATCCGGTTCGCGGCCAATCGGGCCTCCTCGTATCGGCCCAGGCGAGTGGCGTAGAAGGCTCGGAACCAGAGCGAATAGATCATCCGGGGGTCCGTAGCCTTAAGCTGGTGCTCGATCGCTTCAGTGATCAGATCGAGCGCGGTTCCAGTATCGCCCATCTGATAGGCAACCATCGCTTCCAGCAAACGAGCCCAGCCCATCATGGTGTCATCACCAAGCGCCTCAGCCTCGCCGTGTAGCGACCGGACCTCCGCCCGGTTGGGGATTCGCCGCCCGAGATCTGCATCCATTGCGACACCGAGTAACAGCAATTGCAGGCGGTGGCGATTCGGTTCATCTCCGAACAGCGCCAGTGCAGCGTCGGTCCAGGTGACCGCCTCACCAAAGAGTTGCCGTTCGCTCAGGTAGCCGCGGAACTCGATGGCGGCCAGACTGGCCATGTCGGCATCACCGGCCTCGACGGACCAGGCCAGCACGGCCCGGAAGTTGTCCTGTTCCTCGTGGCGCCAGCGGTACCAGGCCAGATGGTCCGACCCC
This sequence comes from Actinomycetota bacterium, assembly GCA_039714815.1. GTDB lineage: Bacteria > Actinomycetota > Acidimicrobiia > Spongiisociales > UBA5794 > JAMBLL01. The sequence continues at coordinate 2,950 of JBDLIR010000135.1, forward strand.
GGGAATCCGTCTCGAGTATCTGGACCCGCCTTGATCAGGAACACGGCCAGCCGACGCATGGTGTCGTCGGTCTCTCCCTGCGCATCGAGATGACGGCTGGCGTACTCGCGGATCGTTTGGAGCATCCGATAGCGGGCTACGGACGGATCGGGAGGGATGACGAGCGAGGCATCGACGAGCTGGTCAAGCACGTCGAGAACGATCGCCGGCGTGAGAGGCTCGAAACCACATACTTGCTGGGCGGATTCGGAGGTGAATGTTCCGGCGAATACCGCGAGGCGCCGAAACAGGGTCCGCTCATCGTCCGTCAACAGGTCGTGGCTCCAGTCCACCAACGCCTGAAGCGTCTGGTGACGATGAGGAGCCGTCCGGGAACCTCGTGTCAGGAGGTGGTAGCGGTTCTCGACGCCAGCGACGATCTTGTGTAGTCCCATCGTGCCGAGGCGGGCCGCGGCCAGCTCGATGGCAAGGGGAATCCCGTCGAGCCTCCGGCAGATCTCCGCTACTTCCGCCGCGTTGGAAGAGTCGATCCCGAACTCGGGCCGAAGGAGTCGAGCTCGATCGGTGAACAGGATGACCGCCTCAGCATCCGCGATTACCACGGGGTCGTGCTGTGCGACATCCGGCACTTCGAGTGGAGGAACTCTCAGAATCGCTTCCCCGGTCACCGAGAGCGCTTCCCGACTCGTTGCCAGCACGTGAACGTTCCGCGTGGCCCGTAACAACGTCCTGGCGAACTCCGCCAGACCTTCGACGAGATGCTCACAGTTGTCAAGGACGATCAACACGTTCTGCTCCGCGAGGCGCCTGGTCAAAGCGTCAATCGGGTGCTCACCGAGGTCCGCGTGGATGCCAAGGACGCTGGCGGCGGTGCTGTCGATGAGGGACGACTCCGCAACGGGCGAGAAGTCGACGAGCCAGACACCGTCGCGAAACATGTCATGGGCCTCGGCAGCAACACGCACCGCGAGGCTGGTCTTGCCGATGCCGCCGACCCCGGTCAAAGTCACGAGGCGGAACTCAGCCAGCAGCCGGGCAAGATTCTCGGCCTCCCTATCTCGGCCGACGAACGTGGCGAGACGCTGTGGCAGATTGGTGTGCCGTCCGAGCGATTCTGCCTTCGGCAGGTCAAGATCGCGGCTGCCGACCACAATCTGGTTCTCCAACCTGGTCAACTCCGCACTCGGTTCCAGACCTGTTTCCTCACCGAGGTGCTGCTGATACTCAGCAAAGGAGCGGAGAGCCTCAGCCTGACGGTCGCACCGGTATAGGGCCACCATCAGTTGAGCCCGAAACCGCTCCCTGAGGGGATGCTGGCGGCAGAGACGCCCCAGCTCGGACACCAGCTCGTGGTGATGTCCAAGGTCCAGATCCCGATCATTGCACTCCTCGAGCGTCGCCAGATACGCCTCATCCATGCGGATCCGTTCCGCAGCAACTGTCAAACCGTCGTTGGCACCGCCGAACGGTGATCCTCGCCACAGGCCCAACGCCTCCTTGAAAAGGGCAACCGCAGCGTCGGGTTCCTCCCGATCGCGCGCTCGGATCACCGTCGACTCGAAACGAAACCAGTCAAGTTCCTGTTCGCCGACGCGCAGTCGGTATCCACCGAACTCGGTCGCCAGGCGGGTGGAATCAGCGTCTCCCAGCGCTCTGCGCAGTCGCGATACATACCGCTGCACCATGTTGCGGGCCGTCGGCGGCGGCTCCTCCCCCCACAACTCGTCAATGATCCGGCCGACAGATACTGCCTCATTGGAGAGGCACACCAGTAGTGCTAGCAGGCGACGCTCCGCCGGTCCCTCGAGCGCAATCACCCGGCCATGGTCCTCCGCCTCCAGCGGACCGAGTACGCGAAACTCCATGTTCCCATCATACCCGGAGGCATTGCCGTCGTATCGCAGGTTGGGGCCATTCAGCGAGAAGTCACCTGATATTCAGGAGCATCCCGCACCTTGGAATCAAGAGACCTCAAGTGGAGGAGGTAACGATGAGGTATCCGATCCACCCGGATCACGCGTTGCTGGTGTGGTCCCTGAACCACGGTTTGTGGGCGCAGCGATTTGACCCTTCCTCTCCGAGCAAGGAAGAGTCCAATGGCGTCCTTCGATGGTTGGCACGAGGGAGTCCTCGACCTGCATTGCTCGCTCAAGAGCAGAACGCCCGCGCGGTATCCCCGGCACCCACCGACGATAAGAACCGGAGCGTTCTCGTGGTCTACGAAAGCGACCGCGGTCGAGCAAGCCTCGCGGCCGATGCCATCGCCGATGCCATCATCTCCCACGGTGCGGCTTCGCTCACCGGTACGATCGATGAAATCGGATCAGCTCAAGTCGCGGCTGCCGACACTGTGATCGCTGGTTGCTGGACTCCGGGGAAGTGTCCTGTTGGTGAGGAGCCGGCTCGACGGCTGGCGCATTGGATTGAAGCTCTGCCGTCTCTCGACGAGAAGACGGTCGGCGTGTTCTGCACCTATCGGTTCTTCCCTCACACGTTCGCCGACATGGTGGCACGATTGGCTGTTGTGGAGAGCCGGCTCGTCAACCTGCTCGATCGCAAGGGAGCAACGGTCGCCGCCACGCGGGCGATCCACTTCAAGTCGATTGAGGCCGACGCCGAGGAGTTTGTCGGGCGAGTGCTCGAGCACACACACGCAGCGTAGGATCACCGCTCGTTGCGCGTCGGCGCACAGCCTTCAACCGGTCGAATGACTCCCGGACGGTGCAAGGTCAGACCCTCGGTGCAGGGTGCAGACGAA
>JBDLIR010000136.1:0-5688 GCA_039714815.1 Actinomycetota bacterium
CAACGAAACCGAGGCAGCGATCCAGCGATCGCTCGCACGGATCGCCCACCGGCGCACGATGGTGGTGATCGCTCACCGTTTGTCGACCATACGCAACGCAGACCGGATCTACGTCATCGACCGCGGCCGAGTCGCTGAGCACGGGACGCACAGCGATCTCATCGAGCGATCAGGCGTCTACCACAGCCTCTGGAACGTCCAGACAGGTATCGCAGTCCACTGACACGGCTTCAGGCGTCCATTGCGACCGAATATGGACGCAATGGACGCCTGAACCGTGGTTGCGCACCTTCTTTTCGCGACCTGGACCAAGGTACTTGATGCTACTTGGTCTTATTTGATATCACTGTGGCATGAAGTCGCAAGATACTCCGCACACGCCCGGGCAGGGTCTCCGTCAGGTTCGTCCTCCCTCTCGGGGAACTCGTGCGCCAAGCCCGGGCGTGTCGGAGCCTCAGATCCGCGCGACGGTATCGATGCGCCCGATCGTCGAGCCTGTGCTCGCAACTACGCCCACCAGCGGCTACTCCCCGTCCCACGAGTACGTACGCAGGTTCTGGATCGCTGTCCTTGGCCCGGGGGCGGTCGCTGACCTGCTCCGACTCACCGCCGCCGCGCAAAGCGGCCGCTCCCTCAAAGAACCGGTGCACCTCCCTGCGCTGCTCGCCGCGGGCCTCGCGATCAGGCTCCACGGCTCCGTGATAGTCAACCCGACCGTGCCGCCCGTACCCGCGCACCTTGTCAGGCGCATGCCGCCGGCACTGCGCAGGGCTCACGCTCGAGCGGTGCCTCTCGCAAGCTGAGGTGCCTAGCCTTGCGGTGTGAAACACGAAGCGCACGAGGCCGAGCCGACCGAGATCTCGCTCGATGAGTTCGAGGTGCTCATCGACGTCAGGCCACACGCACCAACCTCGCCTTCGATCAGCGGATCGACCATCGTCGAGCTGTCAGAGCTGGTGAGCGAACCCTCGAAGTGGATCCCCTCGAGGACCAGCAGTGTTCTCATCATCTGCGACATCGGGCTGCGATCCGGCATCGCTGCTCAACATCTCCGAAGGTCCGGCTACGGGTCTGCGATCTCCCTCGCCGGCGGAATCGATGCATGGCGCACCGAAGGTCTTCCCCTGGTAGACACAGCAGGGCTGACGACAGGCCAACTCGAACGGTACGACAGACACCTCAAACTCGCACAGGTCGGAGTCCCAGGACAGACGGCCCTTCTCGACGCAACGGTTGCGGTTGTCGGCGCCGGGGGCCTCGGGGCTCCGGTGATCATGTACCTCGCCGCGGCCGGCGTTGGCACCATTGCGATCATCGACGACGATGATGTCGACACCTCGAACCTCCAGCGCCAGCCGATCCACGCAGAACACGATGTCGGAAGACCCAAGGTCTCGTCTGCGGCTGAGTTCGTGTCGGGACTCAACCCGGATGTAACCGTCATCGAGGTCAGAGAGCGCCTGGGGCAGGACAATGCGGTCGCCCTGCTCGACGGTGCGACGGTCGTCGTGGACGCTTCGGACAACTTCGACACGCGCTATGCCATAAACGACGCCGCGGTCAAGTGCGGGATCCCCGTCGTGTTCGCATCGGTGTACGCGATGGAGGGGCAGGTCGCCGTGTTCGACTCCACGTCAGGTGCGTGCTATCGCTGCGTGTTCCCCGAGCCTCCCGACGATTCGATTCCGCTCGACTGCACGATCATCGGCGTCCTGGGGTCGATCACCGGCATTCTGGGATCGTTGCAAGCAACCGAAACGATCAAGCTCATCGTCGGCGCGGGTGACAGCCTTGCGGGTCGCCTCCTCCTCTACGACGCCGCGGCCGGGTCCTTCACGACCCTCCGCTTCGCCAAGGACCCCGCCTGCCCCGCCTGTTCCTAGGGGTTTGGCGCCGATTCAGCTGATATTTCAGCTGAATCGGCGCCAAACCCCTGATAATCAGTCCGAAAGGGATTCTGCGACGGCGACGAGAGTGCGGACCCCGAAGCCGGAACCGCCCTTGGTGACATAGTGCTCGGTCTTATCCGCCCTGCCGGGGCCTGCGATGTCGAGATGCACCCACGGCGTGTCGCCGACGAACTCGGACAGGATGAGTCCGGCAGTGATCGCACCTCCCCAACGGCCTCCGATGTTCTTCATATCTGCGATGTCGGACTCCACCATCGAGCGGTACTCCTCGACCAGGGGTAGACGCCACATCATCTCTCCGGATGACTGAGCGGCGGCGAGCACGAGATCGGCAGCGTCATCGTCTTTCGCAAGAAGGCCGCCGACAAGTGGCCCGAGCGCGACCTTGCAGGCTCCGGTCAATGTCGCGACGTCAACGACGAGGTCCGGGTCTTCCTCGACCGCAAGAGCAAGACCGTCCGCAAGCACGAGGCGCCCCTCAGCGTCGGTGTTGAGCACCTCGATCGTCTTGCCGTTGTACGCCGTCATCACATCACCAGGTCGCTGAGCCGATCCGCCGGTCATGTTCTCCGTGAACGGTGCGATCCCGATCACGTTGACGACGAGGCCGAGGTCGGCGATCGCTTTCATGGCGCCCATGACGGTAGCTGCACCGGCCATGTCCGTCTTCATCGTCTCCATCCCCGCTGCCGGCTTGATCGAGAGTCCGCCCGAGTCGAAGACGATGCCCTTTCCGACGAGCGCCACCGTCTTGCTGGCTCCTTCGGGTTCGTACCGCATCACGACCATGCGCGCAGGATGGTCAGAACCGAGGTTCACGGCCTCGAGCCCGCCGAACCCGGCCTCTGCGATCTGGTCCTCGTCGTACACGGTCACCGAGACCTTGTCCGATAGGTCAGCGCATGCAGCCGCGAGCACTTCGGGTGACTTGTCTCTCGCCGGGCGGTTGACGAGGTCGCGGGCGAGGATCACACCGTGGGCGATGCTCCAGGCCTCTGTGATCTCGCCGGACACATCGTCGTCGGTCACCAGCACGAGTGCTGAGATCCGGCCCGGCTTGGGATCGGATTTGTAGTCATTGAACTCGTAGGCACCCAGCAGCGTGCCGAGGGCCGAAGCGGCCGCAGCGCCGTCGATGTCGACCTGGTTGAGCGCCGTGGCCACCGTGTCGTAGCGCTTGGCCGCACGCGCCGCCGTCCCTGACGCACGGCGCACCGCCTCGGCGTCGACATCCTCGCCGAGTCCGACGAGGAGAACCTCAGGCGTCACGCCGTCCGGTGTGGCGAGGAACAGCGTCTGCCCCTTCTTCCCTGTGAAGTCCTTGGCGTCGAGCAGGCCCTCGATCGCATCGAGATCCGGCGCGAGGTCGTCGCTACAAGCGACGATCCTGTCGGACATGACGGGAATGACGAGTAGGTCGGCGCTGGCTGCCGCGCCTGATGTAATGGTGATCATGAAGATCCTCCTGATTTGCTATGACTGGGAAAGTGTCTCGATGATGGTGGACGCAACCGCTTCGGGTGTGAACCCGTAGTGGTGTGCGAGCACATCTGCGGGTGCTGATGCCCCGAAATGGTCGATGCCGATCGCGATGCCCCCGTTTCGAGCCACGGCATCCCACATCCCGGTGGATCCGGCCTCGAGCGTGAACACGGGAAGGGCGGTGCCTAGGACGGATTCGCGGTATTCATGCGCCTGAGCGTTGAACACTTCGACACAGGGAACGGAAACGACCCTCACCGAGACCCCGCGCTCGGCGAGCACGGCTGCAGTCCCCTCGGCGAGCGATACCTCGGAGCCGGTCGCCATGACGACGACGTCGGACCCGTCGACACGCACATATCCCCCGAGTTCGATGTCCTCCATCGCGGGCGGCACCGCTGGGACGGGTAACCCCTGTCTCGTGAGGATGATCGCCGACGGCCCATCGGTGCGGTTGATCGATTGCTGCCATGCAGCAGCGGTCTCTGCAGGGTCGGCCGGCCTGTGCACGTGCAAACCCGGCATGACCCGAAGCGAAGCGAGGTGCTCGACAGGCTGGTGCGTCGGGCCGTCTTCTCCGAGGAGGAAGGAGTCATGGGTCCACACGAAGATCGCGGGTGCACCCATCAGCGCGGCGAGGCGCACGGCAGGGCGCATGTAGTCCGCAAAGGTGAGGAAGGTCGCCCCGAACCCTCGTACACCGCCGTGGAGCGTCAAACCGTTGACGATCGCGCCCATGGCGAACTCCCTGATGCCGTATCGAACGTTGCGCCCGGTGCGATCCGTACTGGAGAAGTCGCCGGACTGCGCGATGTAGGTGTTGTTCGAGGGGACGAGGTCGGCTGACCCGCCCACGACGTCGGGGCGCAGACCTGCGACCTGCTGGATCACGGCCTCTGACAGCTTCCTTGTCGCGACCTTCGACCCCGGTTCGGCGTGAGGCGCGTCGAGCGCTACATCGGCAGGCTTCCAGATTGCCTCCCACGTGTTCGCCCGATCGAGATCGGAGGATCGGGCGTCTTCGACGCGTTGGAGCCACGCAGCGCGCGCCTGTCTCCCTCGTGACATTGCCTCGGAGAACACGTCATAGACGGCGTCCGGGACCGTGAACGGATCGATCTCCCAGCCCATGGCGGCCTTCGTAGCCGCGATCTCGTCGGGACCAAGCGGGGATCCGTGAGCGGACGCCGTGTCGACCTTGGTAGGTGCGCCGAACCCGATGTGGGTCTTGCAGGAGATGAGCGTCGGCCTGTTCGTGTCGGCGAGTGCGGTACGCGTCGCTTCCTCGATCGCGGCCCTGTCGTGGCCGTCGACCGTCAGCGTCTGCCATCCGTACGAAGCGAACCTGGCGGGTACGTCCTCGGTGAACGCAAGGTCGGTGGATCCGTCGATCGTGATGGAATTGTCGTCGTAGTACACGACCATGCGCGAGAGCCCGAGATGGCCTGCAAGAGATGCCGCCTCACCAGATACCCCCTCCATCAGATCTCCGTCTCCACACAGCACATATGTGTGGTGGTCGGTCAGGTCGTCGCCATGGACGGCCCTCAGGTGTTCTTCTGCGATCGCCATACCGACCGCCATCGAGAATCCCTGCCCGAGAGGGCCCGTCGTTGTTTCGACACCGAGGTGAGGGTTGTATTCGGGGTGGCCAGCCGTCTCATACCCCCACTGCCGGAAGTGTTCGAGGTCGTCCATCGAGATGGCGAACCCCGAAAGGTGCAAGAGGCTGTACAGCAACATCGACCCGTGGCCGTTGGACACAACGAAGCGATCCCGGTCGCGCCACGTGGGACTGGACGGGTCGACGTTCAGGAACTTGGACCAGATCACAAAGGCGATGTCCGCCATCCCCATCGGCATCCCCGGATGTCCCGAGTTGGCCTTCTGGACGGCATCCATCGACAACACCCTGATCGTGTCAACCGCTCGCTGTTCGTCGTTCATCGCACCTCCTGTGTCGTACGCAGGGTACCGTTGCTCGGACGCGTCCACGATGGGGCAAGGTCACACAGACAGCGTCACACTCGTGAAGTCGTCGATCACGACAAGCTCGACATCATCGTCCCGAAGACCGAGCCCTGCGAGGTGGTACATGAACGCTGCACCCTCAGGTGACAGGAACCAGTCGTGGATAGGGACGACGTAGCGTGGAGCGTTGAGACGTACACGGTCGACGGCCGCCGTGAGCGATCCCCAGGGCGCGATGAAGGGCATCGCGAGTACCGGCATCGTCTCCACGAAGCTGTGACTGTCCCCGGGGTGAGAGAGCACTCCCTCTACATGGAACCCCGTG
>JBDLIR010000137.1:0-5682 GCA_039714815.1 Actinomycetota bacterium
AGCTGCTCCTCAACCTGAGCAAGCGGCGTTGCCCTGCCCAGCACGCTCGGTTCACCGATCGTGCGATCCGAGATCGCCGTCTGGCGTCGTTCGTCGTATTCAGACAGATCATCGGGGAGATCGAGCTTCATGTTGACGATCGCGACGAGCGGATCCTTCTGCTTATCGGGAACGCCGGGGATGATCGGGTTGGCTGCAACAGCAACCGCGGAAACCAGTTTTGCTGTGTCATGGACTTCAGCTGCCCTGAACGTTCGCCAGTACCTGCTGCCCCAGTCCAGCTTCTCCCGACCGCGAACGGGGGTATCCGCAGGGAAGATGGCCTTCCAGGCTTCAGGGTCGATGTCGTCGAGGATCGGCTGCGCCTCGATCACACCGGACTGGTTCGTCAACACGATGTGGCTGGAGTGCACCTGGTCTGCCCATTGGATGAACGTCTCGAAGGCTTCGAGTGGCTCTTCGGAACCACTCGGTGTCAGTTGCGGCGAGATGAACAAAGAGACGTGGAACGGGGACGACGCGTCCCTGCTGTAGGGAAGGGCCACGACGGTGAAGCGTTCTTGTGTCATCTCAGGCTCCCGCAAAAGCTAGGCAGTACTGTGACCAGGCGGGCGATGTGCCATCATCCTCCACCATCACATCGATGAAGTTCGGGTCACCATTGGACCCCGCGAACTGGCGCTCGGCTTCGATCGTCACCGACGCGGAGAAGAACAGAACCTCGACCTTGATGGTCAGCTTCGCCTTGCCGAACATCTTCCCTGTGTCGAAGTCGTAGTTCAGTTCGAGGTAGAGCTCGATCGATGCCGAGATCAACCCGAGGACATCGACCTCGCCTCGCAGCCTGAAATACGCAGCGAGCGAGCCCGCGTCCCCTTCGAGCCGGATATAGATGCCGAGCATCGCCGATATCGATCCGGATGCGACACCGAAGTCGACCGCAAGGACCGCCCCCGCCTCGAGACTGAGTTCGAGAACGACCAGACCCTTTGGCGAGAGCCTGAGCCCGAAGAACCCACCGCCGCCGATGAACGACACAGCGAGGACGAACGGGCGTTCTCTCGTGCAGAAGTTGAAACCGACCGTGACCATCTCGCCGAGGAACGGCACCTGAACATCCGCACCGAGGGACATGTTGGACATGTTGAACACGCCGACCGCGATGTTGGGCAGGTCGATCGAGAACCCTGCTTTGAGCCCTGCGGCTGTGACGTCGAGATACGGCGGGTCGGAGAACCCATCGAAGGGGATGAGTTCCTTGAGCACCTCGATGAAACCGAGTAGTCCGAGGAACTCGATGTCGTTGAGGACGACATCGACCTCGGCCTTGCCTGAAGAACCAGCACTGAACGACAGGTGGTCGAACCTGAACGCAACGAGTTCGGTGCCGGGCAGCAGGATGAGCGAGAAGTCCTTGAGTTCGGCGAGTGCCTCGATCCCCATCTCGCCCTTGCCGCTGACACGGCCTTCGACCGCGATGACCAGGCTGCGCTCGGTGAGTTCGAGGACCGGATCGGTGATGCCGAGCCACGGATTGGTCGGGCTCGGCCAGGACTCGAGCTTCGGTGCCCACTCGTAGCGGTACGAGAACTGCGCGCTGCTGCCCGCTAAACCGTTGACGAAGCGGACGATCTCTTCGATGAGGTCGACCGCGTCGACAATCGTTTGAAGCACCTTGCCAATCGACTCGAGCTGCTTTCGAACGAGCGGGGGAAGCAGCGGGGCGACGTTGGGGATCTCCGCTGCGGCATCACGCAGGAGAGCGAAGGGGCTTGAAGCGTCCCCTACTTTGTCGAGCGCGTCTGTGACGTCGGTCACAGACGCATCGACAAGGCTGGTGAGTTCGCCAAGGATCGTGCCAGCGGTGTTGTCGTCGCCAACCGCTGCGTCGATGAGCGTCTTGAGGTTCTGTGCGGCGGTGAGCGCCGCCTGTGCCTGGTTCTGGAGGTCTGTCGTCTTGTCCTGCGCCCGGCTGACGAGTTTGTTCGCCTCGTCGACGGCGTCATCGATCATCTTCTTCACACGCTCGAGGTCGGCGATGAACGCATCGATGCGCCCAAGCGTCTCTGACACAACTGCGGGGGCATCGCTGAGGTCGACACCGATCGCATCGAGTAGGTCCACGAGGTCGACCAGCCCGAACAATTTCGGCACAGCATCGCCAAGGAACGCGACGGGGTCGAATGTTTCGTTAGCGACGTTGGCAAGATCGTTGACGACACCCTGGGCGCGGGACAGGCCAGCGACGGTGAGGTCGGGCTGGATGAACCCGCCGGCTTTGTCGCTCCCCGAGCTGCTCTGCGCGCCAAATCCCAGCTCCACCGGAGCCGCGTCGTGATCGATATCGGGATCCTCAGGAAGCTTGATGAGTCTGGCCCATACCTCGCCACGGTTTCCCTGGGGCTTGACTCCGGGCTTGAATCCTCCGCTACTGAGGTAGGCAGGGTCGTAGTCGATCAAGACGGTACCGACCGATGAGAGACGCTCGACCGCATCGATCGTGATACTCGCGGTAACCATCTTGGGCACGCAGGTGCTCTTGTTGACCGCGGCGTCGATCCAGATCGACGATGTTGGAGCAACGGTGTCACCGCCCTTGTCGACTGGAGCAAACGCAACCTGTTGGTTACCTACGTCGACGGTCTCGAACGGCTCGTGAATACCGCGAACCTCATCGGTCTTCTGGGTATCGCTGAAGTTCTTCTTGTCTTCTTCGGTCCACACTGCCGCCACCCAGGTAAGCGGAGTTGAAAGGTTGACCTCGCGATCCTCGCGGTCACGGCAATGCATCTCGAAGGCGAACGGAGCCTTATCGGCCATCGGCATGAAGGCAGAGCCCTGCGAAGATCCCGGATCAGGGTCCAATATCGGGGTTACGAGCGGGGAGATTCTGACTTCCGTGAACGGGAGGTCTGGTTGGTCGAACACCTTCACGGGTTCCTTGACCACGAGGAACTTGCGTTGATACAGGCCCGCTATCGAAGGCGATGCGTCCTTCATCTTGCGCTCCGTGAGCTTCACCAGGCTCGCTCGGTGCCCAAACGGCCATAGGTAGCCCGGGTATACGACCTTGACGTACTGGTCACGACCCATGGGCGCGATGTGATCCCACGATTCGATCGATGGAATATTCGCCGCCGTGTAAGAATCCGCTTCCCAGACACCGTGGAGATCGAGCCAGGCCCCGACCGACGAGAGGTACAGGCGACGTGCGTCAACCACCTCGGGATGGATCGGCTCGTTGCCCTCTCCGAGCCATGTTTCGGAACTCTGTCTGACGATCATGTGACGATCGGCGCCGTCGAGCGATGAGCGGAACTTCGGAACCGGGGGTGAAGGCGCAATCTCCTGTTGCCAGTTCATCGCCTCACGGTCGCGTGTCCAAATCGCACGGATCACGCGTTGGTTCGGGGATACCTGGTCGATGGTTATCTTGCCGTCAGGCTCAGCGTTACGAACTCCCAGGCGCGAGTGCCACAGTTCAACGCGGCGCTCGATCACAGTGGCGCCCGTTTCACCATCGTCGGTCAAGACTTCCACAGGTTGCGTCGCGTGTGCCCATCCCCCGAGCGCGCTCGGACTGATGATGAGTCGGTACGGCGCCTCGATCGCAGTTTCGAACTGGCGTGGCTCCCGGCTCAGCGTTGGTCGGCGTGCGAGGACTACGTTGGGGATCCGACCGATGACCCCTCCGGTGCCGACCAAGCCCGGTACCCGAACCGGGTTGCCACCGATGACAACCGAGCTGCCTGGCGCCACATCATCGAGATTTGCACGGGTCGTGGCCACGGATCCGAGCCGCGCATTGATCGCCCGTGCGATCCGCCTGTCCCGCATCAACGCCCTCAGCCCGGACACCGTCGTCGGGTCGGGGCCGACGCGCCGGGTTGTTTCGGGTGCGATGACGAGGCCGCCCGCCGACGGTATACCCACCAAACCCGGTGTCAGGCCGATCACAAGCCCATCGGGGATCCTTGCTCGGACCGGCCTCGGTCGGGCGAGCGGATGGACTGCCATCGGGAGCTGGGAAACGGCGGCAAGCACGCCCTCCGTGGTGAAGTCGATCTCGAGTCCTGCCGGTACGGTGAACACGATCCGGCTTCCCTTCGCCGGGCGTGCCTTCTCTGGCGGATTGAATGTCGACTTGGCGGGAGTGTCCACCTGGACACCCTTGTCATCGTCTACCTCAGGCAAGACCTTGGCTTCGTAGATCGCTCGTTCAGCGGTGTGCTGGAAGGACAAGTGGACGATGAGGTGGCCGTCTTCATCCCCGGCGCGCAGAACGGGATCGGTGCCACCGATGAGCTCAAGCCCGAATACCTCGACGCGGAATGCAACGAGATCCGCTCCCCTGATCACATCGAACACGACATCAGGCAACTGTCCCCGGGGTGGCTCGAAGGGCCGGATGTCCGGCAGGTGTGCCAGGGCTCCTACGAACCGGTCTGGCTCAACGACGAGTGCGACGGGAGGCCGTCGTCGTGGCATCTGTTCCTCAGTTCAAGACTTGTGTTCTTCCCAAACGTACACCTTGAGGATGAGAACGCAAGGATGATTTTTCCATACATCCGCGGCGAAGGGCGAGAAGTGCGCGTTCGGCTCAGACGCCCGAGGCGTACGGAGCACCCCGCACCGTCCAGAACGTGTTGATGGCGTTCTGGATACGGATGTACCAGATGAGATGCCCGATCAGCGGCAGCAGGAACCACAATCCCCACACGGCCGTGATCGGCGGTTCCTCGCCAGCGTCCTGGTACAGCTTCGCTACTTCGTCTGCCATGAGGAACATGACGACGGGGCTGAGCAGGAAGTTGAGGATCACGTACACAACGCCGCCAAGCCCGTCGTGACGGTACTTCTTGAGATCCTCACCGGTCCAATACGACCAGAAGAACGTCCAGATTCCAAAAGTCACGATCGTCAACAGGATCGTGAGCCCGATCGATCGGGCCTTGCCAAGGGGCCGACCAGGTTCTGGAGTTGATGCAGCAGGTACTCGATAGGCATCGCTCATGGTTCCAGCATACAACCCGTCGATTGCGCACAAACGCCACCCACGGCTCGCGGTCATGCTTGTATGGTCTCTGGGAAGGGGGACCCATGCCAGATTCAAGTGACGAGAGGGCCGGAAGTTGGGACGAGGTACGGGCCGATGCCGTGCGGCTCATCGAACAGCGAGACTTCTCCGGAGCTGCAGAACGGATCGCAAGCAACGGTCACGGTGACGCCGGGGGCGAACGCGACGCCCTCCTGGGACTCATCCACTTCCACACCGAAGACTACGCTCGCGCAGCCGACCTGTTCGCCACAGCACTCGAGACAGACGGTCCGAACGCCGAGTGGGAGCATATGCTCGCCGCATCGACGTCGAACGCTGCCGCTCAGGTACATGTGGAGGTGCCGGACGCCCGCTACTTCGACCGTGGCGAACTGCTTGCAGAACCACCGCCGCCGTCGCTTCCCGAATCGAAGGTTCCTCAGCCCGGAGGTGGGCTGTGGAGGCCAATACGCCATGGGATCGGCCACGGAATCGGCAGCGTGGGAGGAGCCGTCATGGGATGGCTCACCAAGCTCATCGGCAAGAACTACAACGACGAGGTGTGGACGAACTGGTACCGGAAGGGTCTCTACTCGGGAATCCTGAACCTCGCCTACATGCGAGACAAACTCAACGTTGGGAAC
>JBDLIR010000138.1:0-5670 GCA_039714815.1 Actinomycetota bacterium
AGGGGGCTCAGATCTTCGTGCGAATACAACGACTGCCGAGCCCGTCGGCGACGGCTGGTACCGCGTCACCGGGCACAAGTGGTTCTGCTCGGCGCCCATGTCCGACGCGTTCGTCATCACCGCGCAGGCACCTGACGGGTTGACGGCCTTCTGGCTGCCACGGTGGTTCGAAGGCCAGCGCAACGGGTTCTCTATCCAGCGCCTCAAGGACAAGATGGGAAACCGGTCCAACGCATCGTCCGAGATCGAACTCGAACTTGCACTGGCACGCCGCATCGGTGAAGAAGGCAGAGCTGTGCCCACGATCGCTCAGATGCTTCACCGCACACGGTTCGACTGCATCGTGGGATCCGCAGCACTCATGCGAAGAAGCCTGACCGAGGCAGCCCACCACACACGCAATCGATCTGCGTTCGGGAAGCCGCTCGCCGAACAGCCGCTCATGGCGAACGTGCTCGCGGATCTCGTCGTGGAGTCCGAGGCGACACTCGAACTGATGATGCGCCTCGCGGCGTCCTTCGACGGCGAAGGCGATCCGCAGGAGGATGCGTTCCGTCGCATCGCCCTGTCCGTCGGCAAGTACTGGACAGGGAAACGGAGTCCGATGCATGTCGGGGAAGCACTCGAGTCCATCGGCGGCATCGGGTACGTCGAGGAGGGCCCGATGGCGAGGATGTATCGCGAGGCTCCGCTCTACGGGATCTGGGAAGGCAGCGGGAATGTCATCTGCCTCGACGTGCTGCGATCGATCCGTCGCGAGCCTGCAACAGCAGAAGCATTCGTCGCCGAACTCCGAAGAGCAGCCGGTGCCGACGCAACCCTCGACGCGGCGATCGAGAACGTGGCCGGCATGTTGGGGAAAGCCGGAGACGAACAGACGGATGCCCGCAGACTCGTCGAAGCCATGGCCGTTGCCCTTGAGGGATCACTCCTGGCGAGACACAGTTCGCATCGGGTCTCAGATGCCTTCATAGCAACCAGAATCGCCCGGGATCACGGAGCAACCTTCGGCACGATGCCTTCGAGGGTCGCCATCCCCACCCTTGTGGATAGGGCGCCTACTGCTGATCGATGAGGACTCCCGGATTCAGGATCCCTCCGGGATCGAGGGTGTCCTTGGTCGCTGCAAACGACGATCGCACGAGCTCGGGAATCTGACGCTGGTACCAGGGCAGGTGGTCACGGCCGACCGCGTGATGATGGGTGATCGTTCCCCCGGCCGATTGCAGAGCGTCGGAGACCGCTGACTTGATCTCGTCCCACATGGCGACTTCCGAACCTCTGCGGCCGGTGCCGAATACAGAGAAGTACGGTGCGGGCCCGTCGGGATACAGGTGCGTGAATCGGCACGTCACCCATCCGGTCCCGCATACTTCGCGCACGGCGGCGTTGGCGGCATCCATGACGTCGCTGTGGAGGTCATCGAATGCGTCCCACGTGCAGGCAGTCTCGAACGTCTCAACGATCACGGACATACGAACCAACGCATCTCGCAGGTATGGCGCACGAAGAAACGCCCGACGCCACGAATCCACGACATCCCCCCGCTTCCCTGCCTCCGTACCGGGTGTCGTGATCCGCGCCCCCTCCGGGGAGCTGCCGTTGTGATCAGCGCACAGCTCGAGCGCTCGCTCCATGGCGATGTCCACGGGGTGGTCGGCAGATTCGAATCCCAAGACGAGCAGATTGCTTCCATCACGTACACCTGCGAATGTTGCGGCTTCAATGGCGTCGATGAGGCGACAGTTCGTGGGATACAGGCCTGACTGTGCCAGTGCCATGGAAGCTGCGACGCCGTCTCGGAACTCCTTGAAGTGCACACCTGCCGCGGCCTTGTAGACCGGCCTGCTCTGCAAGCGGATCCACGCATCGGTGATGATGCCGAGTGCCCCTTCTGAGCCGAGGAACAGCCGGTCGGGCGAGGGCCCCGCACCCGAACCCGGGAGCCTTCGAGTGCGCAGCTCTCCCGCCGGTGTCAGGACCGTCATGCTCTCGACGAGGTCGTCGATGTGGGTGTACACCGTCGCATAGTGCCCACCGGCCCGCGTGGCCAGCCATCCTCCGAGTGATGAGAATTCGAACGACTGCGGGAAGTGCCGGAACGTGAGCCCGTGTGGACGGAGGTGATCTTCGAGCGCCGGGCCGAGTATGCCCGCCTGTGCCCGGGCGGCCCGGCTGGTGTGGTCGATCTCGAGGATCTGATCGAGCCTCGTCAGGTCCAACGACACCCAGGTGTCGAAGCCGCCTTCGCCCCGATACTCCACACCGCCCACGACAGATGATCCGCCACCGTAGGGAACGACGGCGATCTTCGCATCGCTGCACCAGTCGAACACCCTGGCGATGTCTGCCGGGTCTGATGGGAACAGCACGGCATCGGGAGGGTTGTCCAACACGCCGCCGGACGCACGTACCACGTCGCGATAGGCGCGCCCGTAGGAGTGCCGTGCCCGCTCGTGGTCCGAGGTGTCGACGATCGAGATGAGGCCATCGGGTGGCGTGATCCGCGATGGCCTCAGCAAGGACGATGCAAGCACCGGGGCTTTGCGTGACTCGAGGCCAACACCGAATCGCTGCGAGAGCGAAGCAGCCAGCTCACGGGTCTGCGATTCAGTGAGCGCTTGATCTTCCCATCCCCATCCCCACCAGGACCGGCGGCGATCCCCTTGTGGCTCAGCGCTCATGACCAGCGATCGTTGATTCGAGGCCTCTCGCCAGCACGCGCTCGTCTGCGCTTCTGACAGAGGACGCAGGATCTAGCCGGAACATGCCCACCCCGGTCCCTATGGGTGGCGGATCAGGTCGGCGGCCTTCTCAGCGATCATGATTGCCGGGGCATTCGTGTGTCCACGGTTCAGGGTCGGCATCACCGAGGCGTCGACAACCCGGAGACTCTCGATGCCACGAACCCGCAGCTGCGGGTCGACAACAGCCATATCACCGACTCCCATCGCGCACGTTCCAACCGGGTGGTAAAGGGTCTCGGCGAACGATCGAATGGCATCGGCCCAGTCGGCGTCCGTCTCCGGAATCGACTCGATCAGCATCGGGTCTCCGACCATCGACGCGATCGGATCCGTCGCGAACACGTCGGCAGCACGCCGACAGCCGATGATCATCCGCCGCAGATCCTGTGGGTCAGCGAGATAGTTCGGGTCGATGACGGGCGCGTCTTTCGGATCTGAAGACGCGAGCGTGATCGATCCTCGCGATACAGGCTGAAGAAGGACCACGCCGATTGTGAGTCCCGGACCCGACACCTCACCAAGGCCGTGCTCGATGAACGGCGCTGGAGCGAAGATGAGTTCGAGGTCCGGTGCCGACACATCGGGTCCAGACCGGAAGAACGCATGCGCCTCACCGATGTTTGATGTCAGCAGACCCTTGCGCATGACGAGGTACTTGAGGAGTTGCTTCAGCTTCTCCGCATCCGCAAGGGTGTCCACGCGGTTCGTGTCCATCACGATCCCCGCAGAAAGGTGATCCGACAGGTTCTGTCCGACCCCCGGCAGGTCGACAACGGGCTCGATCCCGACCTCTCTGAGATGACTCGCCGGGCCGATACCCGACAACATGAGGAGCTGGGCCGAGTTGATCGTTCCGCCAGACAGGATGATCTCGTTCGTCGCGCTCGCCGTGTGCTCCGTGCCGTTCTTGGTGTAACGGACGGCTACGGCCCTGCCATCGTCAAGGTCGACTCGTGTGGCGAGGGCCTCGGTTTCGACGGTGAGGTTCGGACGCCCGAGTGCAGGCCTCAGATACGCGAACGCGCTCGATGCCCTCTTCCCCTTCTTCTGCGTCACCTGGGTGATGTCTACGCCTTCGTTCGTCTCTACGTTGGCGTTCGGATTGCGGGTGAAGCCAGCTGCGACGGCTGCGTCGATGAACGCAAGTGTCGCCGGGTTCGGGTCACGTTGCTCCTCGATGGGGAGTGGCCCCGAGTGCCCGACGTGGTTGGCGCCGGCGCGCCGGGCGTTCTCGATCCGCGTGAAGTACGGGAGGACGTCCTCGTATCGCCAGCCTTCGCAACCCGCCTCGGCCCACGCGTCGTAATCCGCGGGGACGCCGCGCACCCACATCATCGCGTTGATCGACGATGAGCCGCCAAGCATCTTGCCTCTTGGCCAGTACAGGCTGCGGCCGTGCATATTCTCCTGTGGGACCGTCGAGAAGTCCCAGTCACGTTCGGTCTTGAACAGCTTGGGGAACGCTGCGGGGACGTCTACTTCCTGCTTCTTGTCCGTTGGCCCCGCTTCGAGGAGCAGTACCTTGGTTCCCTGATCCTCCGACAGTCGTGCGGCCATCACACATCCAGCTGACCCTGCTCCAACAACGATGTAGTCGTACATACCGGTCCCTCCCGAGTTCGGGCAACTGTACCTATACCCACCGACGCCTGCAGGGAGCACTCGGATGAGATGATGGGATCGGCGTGGACGAGCGTTTCGCGATCAGCGGACGAGGTTGTCCGTCGTTCTAGGTTTCACCGTCGAAACCGGGTATGTCCGTCACGGTCTCCAACTCGTAGAGGACCTCCATCGTCTCACACGCTTCGTGCATGGTGTTATTGACCGCGGCGTACCTGGCTGGGGTTTCGCAGTTCTCCCAGGTCTCGCGATCGGGCCACCGCGAGTATGCGATGTACGTGCCGTCGTCGGCCACGTGGAGACGGGAACCGAGTCCCCCGCAGTCCTCCTCGAGGGCCTCAGCGACCGTTCTCCAGCACGCGACGAAGCGCTGGCGCCGGTCGGTCTTGACATGCATCCGGTGGATAACTACGAACATGAACGCACCTCCATCCCCCAATCTACTCGGACGCATCGCGCTGTCAGGTCGGTCGTCGAATCAACCCGGCTTCCGGGCGACGACCATCACATGCGGGCCAAGGCCCAGCAGCGACGGCTCGGACTCGATCGACCGGGCAGCGTCGATGATGATCTGCCGTCTGACGGGATCCTCCCAGTGCTCCTCCAACTGCGGCATGGCGCGGGCGAATCCCTCGATGCCGAGTACGGCCTCGACGTGCCATCCGGCTTCGATGGCTTCGTCCTCCAGTTCGGAGGGATGGTGGTAGAACGCTGTGGTGAAGTACTCGCGATCATCCGGATTGCGATGCTGCCCATCTGTGAGCATGCGCTCCATCATGGTGGCGAACACATCATCGAAGATGAGCCCCTCGGCGAGACCGACGGACAACTCTGTGAATCGAGAGATACCGACAGCGAATACGAGACCACCTGGTGCCATCACACGCAGAGCCTCGGTCCACGACCGCATCCGGTCTGCTCGATCCGTGAGGTGATAGAGCGGGCCGAGGAGCAGAACGGCATCGAATGCCCCGTCGGGTTGTTCGAGGTCCCGGCCGTCGCCTACGGCAGCCGTGAATCGGTCGCTCGTACCAAGGCGATCCACCGCCAGGTCGACGTGTCGCGGTACCGGATCGATGAGATGTACTGCGTGTCCGTCCTCGAGGAGCCATTCGGCGTGGATGCCTGCGCCGCCTCCGACGTCGAGAACTCGCCCACCGCCGTCTGGCAGGAACCTGCGAAGTATCTCCTGTGTTCTGATCAGTTCGAGCTGATGCAGACCGGACCTGATCCGATTGTCCTCGTCCCAGTCATCGGAGTAGTAGCGAAGAATCTTTGGATCGACTTCGAAAGTAGCCATTAC
>JBDLIR010000139.1:0-5667 GCA_039714815.1 Actinomycetota bacterium
GCTTCTGCTGCGGTGCGGGCGGCGGCCGCATCTGGATGGACGACTCCGGCCTCGACGAACGGCCGGCGGAGAACCGGATCAAGGAAGCGGTCGCGCTCGGCAACGACGTGAAGTACTTCGTCGTATCGTGCCCCAAGGACATGATCATGTACTCGGATGCGGTCAAGACGACAGGTAACGAAGGCCAGATCGAGGTCGTCGACATCGCACAGTTGGTCTTCCAAGCAGCCGAGGTGGTCCCGGTTGGGTGAATCGACGATCCCCATGCCGAAACGGGTCGACACGCCAGAGGTCGACGACCTGACAGCCAGGGCTATCGGTCTCGACGTTGCAGGCATCGTCCGGTACCACATGTCGGTCCTCGACAGAGAGGACAGGCTCGAGTCTGGCACGGGTGATTGGATGTCTTCGTTCGTCGGTGACGCCGCCGGGCGAAAGGGCACGGCACGAGACTCCGTGCTGCGGACGCTCCAGATGGCCGTCGATCAACGCTACTTCACGATCCTGGAGGAACTCGCCGGCCCGGGACATCTCAAGACGGCCGAGCTTGGTCGACGCGCGGGCATCGGGAGGTTGACGCTCCAAGAGCGCGTTTCGGACCTCGTGTCGGGCGGTCTGGCGACGAAAGTGCCAGAGGCCGACCAGGTGTCGATCAGCTCAGCGGGCGCGGCTGTCGTAGAGTTGGTACACAGGGCCGCGGCCGTTGCGGCCCGTGACATGAAGGAAGGCAGATGAGATGCCCGTACTGCGAGCGGTCGGGCACGAGGCCGGAGCTCCATGGGCACCTCACCGACGACCACGCAGAGATGGTCGTCACGACCGAGGTGTGGGGCAAGCGGTACATGGAACTCGACTGTCCGGAGTGCGACGAGGGGCACCGAACGGAGGTGAAGCCTCGCTACAACGACCCGACGTTTCTCGAGGAGCACTACCGCGAGATCAGGCTCGTCGCCTTCGACATGTTCCTCTACCACTGGCAGGATCAACACGATCAGGAGGCGAACGATGAGTGAAGTCCGAGGCTGCAATCTCCCAGACGACCTGTACTACTGGCCCCAGAAGCACGTGTGGGTTGCACCCCAAGACGATGGGTCGGCTGTCGTCGGAGTCACCGACGTCGCCCAGCATCTTGCGCATGCGATCATCTCGGCGCTCCCCAAGAGGGTCGGGAGGCCCGCGAAGAGGGGCAGGTCGCTTGGCACGATCGAGAGCGGCAAGTGGGTGGGGCCCGTGACCGCACCCGTATCCGGTGAGATCCTCGAAACGAACCCGTTGCTCGGGACCGACCCCGGCGTCATCAACAGGGACCCGTACGGTGAGGGTTGGTTCATGAAGATCATGCCGTCAGATTGGGACGGTGAATCCGTGGACCTCGTCACGGGATCTGAAGGCATCGCGGCCTATCACGCGTTCCTCGACGAAGAAGGGATCGAATGCGGGTGAACCCGTGATCGTGTATCGGGGGTGTGCGATCCCGAATGGCTACTTCTACGACGTGCCAGGGGACCTCTGGCTGCGTTTCGAGGACGGCCTGGCCCGGATGGGACTGACCGACGTCGCCCAGACGAGGATGGGCAAGATGGTTTCGATCAGGTTCAAGCGTGTCGGCAAGCGTGTCGCTGCAGGGAAGTCCATCGCCACGGTCGAATCAGCGAAATGGGTCGGGCCGATCCACTCTCCCTTCGACGGAGAGGTGGTCGAAACGAACGATGCCGCGTTCGAAGAGGACATCCTCGTAGCCAACAAGGATCCGTACGAGGCCGGATGGATATCGCTCGTACGCCCCGACGACCCGTCGTCGGCAACCCACGGCCTGCTGACGGGCGACGAAGCAGTCGAAGCGTACAAGGAACGCATAGAAGAGATCGAGATCAGCTGTCTGCGATGCGCGGACTGACAGGAGGGAACCCATGACCATTCGCTTGCTCGACTTTGGACAGGTGGAGTCGCTGCGCTCGCTTGCGATATTCCACGGTGTTGGATATGCGCTGCGTGAGGACACGCCGGACACGATCACGATCACCAGGCCGCTCGACCCGTTCGTGAGCATCGGCCACCACCAGGACGCCCGTGCCGAGGTCGACCTCGATTTCTGCGAGCAGTCCGGGGTCCCGGTGTACCGCAGAGAGATCGGTGGAGGTGCGGTGTATCTCGATGAGGGCCAGACGTTCTGGCACACCATCTTCCACCAGTCGCGGGTACCGACGAACCTCGCGGATGTCTACACGAAGTTTCTCGCAGGCCCCGTGCTCGCCCTCAACCGGATGGGGATCCCCGCCGTGCACCGACCCGTCAACGACATCCAGGTCGGCGGCCGCAAGATCGGGGGGACGGGAGCGGCGACGGTCGGGGAGTCGATGATCGTCGCGGGCAGCCTGATGTTCGACTTCAACTACGAACTGATGGTCAAGGTCCTCCGGGTCCCTTCTGAGAAGTTCCGCGACAAGATGTACTCGACGATGCGCGAGTATCTGACAACGATCAATCGCCAGCTTGGCGAAGATGCACCGACCCGCGAGCAGGGCATCCAGATCCTCATCGAGTGCTTCACCGAGACACTCGACGGGGAACTCGTCCTCGACGAACCGAGACCGGACGAGCTCGAAGCGATTGAACGCCAGGAGGAACGCATCGCCTCTGAGGACTGGCTCCATCTCGACGGCCTTCCCGCCTCGGGAGACATCGTCAAGATCGCCGAAGGTGTCAACGTCATCGAGGGTGTCCACAAGGCCCCGGGTGGGCTCATCCGTGCCACCGTGGCGGTGCGCGATGGGGAGATCGACGGACTATTGCTGTCGGGGGACTTCTTCATGGAGCCTGCCGAATCGCTCGGTGATCTGCAAGACGCGCTGATCGGCGTGCAGCACGAACACGATGCGGTACAGGCTGTGGTCAAGGACCAGGTACAGGGAGTCGACGCACCCGGCATCGACGCAGCCGATATCACCGCAGCAGTGATGGCGATCCCCCAAACCTGACCAGTTCCACCAGTTCTTGCGTCAATGAGGCCAATATGTTGGCGTCACTGACGCAAGAACCGAGAGAAAGGCGACATGCGCTACGGATTCGTCATCGATCAGACATCCTGCATCGGGTGTCACGCCTGCACGGTCGCGTGTAAGACGGAGCACGAGGTCCCCCTCGGTGTCAACCGGACGTGGGTGAAATACGTCGAGAAGGGCACATGGCCCGACACCATGCGCTCGTTCTCGATCATGCGCTGCAACCACTGCACCGATGCACCGTGTGTGACGATCTGCCCGACCTCTGCTCTGCACAAGCGCTCCGACGGGATCGTGGATTTCGACACGAGCGTGTGCATCGGGTGCAAATCCTGTATGCAGGCGTGCCCGTACGACGCCCTCTACATCGATCCAGACGAACACACCGCTCAGAAGTGCAACTACTGCGTCCACCGTGTCGAGATCGGTATCGAGCCGGCGTGCGTGGTCGTCTGCCCGGAGAAGGCGATCATCGCAGGCGACCTCGACGACCCTGCCACCCGCATCGCAGCGATGGTCGCAGCGGGGGACCTCACCCAGCGTGCCGTCGAACGGGGCACGCGACCGAACCTTTGGTACAAGGGCGCAGAATCAGCCAACATCGAACCGCTGGCTGCGTCGCGGTCCGCAGACGGCGGTATCTGGCGCGACCCCGCAGGCATCGAGAACTCGTGGCTCGACGTAGACCTCTCCGGCACGCCGGAGGACACGACCACCCCTTCGCGCAGGGTGACAGACGACGCCGGCCATCCCAGGGTCGTGTACGCCAACGACTTCCCGATGCCGTGGGGTTGGCGGGTGTCGAGTTACTTCCTCACCAAGGCGATCTCGGCAGGAATCGCCATTGCGGCGTTGGTCGCGGTCATCTTCGGTGCAGCGATCGAGTCGATGTGGATGCGGGTTGCGGCACCGTTCCTCGGCGGCCTGTTCCTGCTTCTCACGGGGGTGCTGCTCGTATGGGATCTCAAACGCCCCGACCGTTTCTACTACCTGTTGACGAAGGGCAACCCGTCGTCGTGGCTCGTGCGCGGGGCGTGGATCCTCACGGCCCAGGCCATCGCGTTCGCCGCGTGGTTCCTCGCAGGTGCGTTCCAGCAGGAGGGGATCGCCGCGGGAGCGATCTGGGTGTCTGCGATCATCGGTCTGGCCACGGCCGGGTACACGGCGTTCCTGTTCGGCCAGGCCAGGGGGAGGCCGCTGTGGAACGGTCCGCTGCTGGTGTGGCACATGATCGCCGCGGCGTTCACCGTTGGCGGAGGCATCTCGCTGATCGCATCGCTCGTGTCTGAGACCAGGGCCGTATCCGGGTCTGTGGCGCCGCTCACCTCAGGCAACCTGGCCCTTGGCACCGAAGCGTTCACATGGACGATGCTGATCGGCGCCGTCGGCTTCGGCATCATCGCTGCGGTCGAAGCAGGCATGAAACACGGCCCCGACGCTGGCCTTGCCTACCACCACATGACGGAGGGCGCCTTTGCATTCGAGTACCGCATCGGTCTCGTGTTCGCTGTTGCGTCCCCTGCGGTCTCGGCGATCGCCGTTCTCCTCGGCGCACCGCCGGTCGTCGGAGCGGCGGCTGGGTTGGCGGCGATGGTCGGTGTGTGGATGGTCGACGATGCCTTCGTGAAGGCCGGGCAAAGCGTTCCGTTGACATGAGGTGGCGATGACATGAGGTACACATGACGACGAACAAAGACCTTCCCCGCATCGTGCCCGTCGGCGAGCTCACCAGCTATCCGCCTGTCGAACGGTGGGACGACTGGACCGAGTACGACGCCAAGGCCTGGCCCGAGCGTGTCGAGCACAACTACCGCCTCATCCCGACCACATGTTTCAACTGTGAGTCCGCCTGCGGCCTGCTTGCCTACGTCGATAAGGACTCGGGAGAGATCCGTCGCTTCGAGGGCAACCCCGAGCATCCCGGATCGCGAGGCCGTAACTGCGCCAAGGGCCCTGCAACGATCAACCAGGTCTATGACCCTGAACGCATCCTCCACCCGCTGCGCAGGGTCGGCGAACGCGGATCAGGCGAGTGGGAGCGGGTCACATGGGAGGAGGCCCTCACCGACATCGGCTCTCGTATGGGAAAGGCGATCCGTGAGGAGCGTCACGATGAGATCATGTACCACGTGGGCCGCCCTGGTGAGGACGGCTTCATGGACCGCACCCTCAAGGCGTGGGGTGTCGACGGCCACAACAGCCACACCAACATCTGCTCGTCCGGTGCACGGGTCGGGTATGCGATGTGGTCCGGGTACGACAGGCCGTCTGCAGACTTCGCAAACGCACGGTTCATCCTGCTGCTCTCGGCGCATCTCGAGACGGGTCACTACTTCAACCCCCACGCACAGCGCATCATGGAGGCGAAGCAGTCCGGTGCGAAGATCGCCACGGTCGACCCGAGGCTGTCCAACACGGCATCGATGTCCGACTACTGGTTGTCCTGCTGGCCAGGCACCGAGCCAGCGATGCTGCTGGCCATTGCGCGCCTGCTGCTCGAATGGGATGCGGTCGACCATGACTTCATGAAGCGGTGGGTCAACTGGAAGGACTCCCTCGCCGAGCGCTATCCGGGCAGACCGCAGACGTACCGCGAGTTCATTGCGGTGCTCAAGGACGAGTACGCCCGCTACACACCTGAGTGGGCGACCACCGAGTGCGGCCT
>JBDLIR010000140.1:0-5649 GCA_039714815.1 Actinomycetota bacterium
AGGTCGGCTTCGATGCTCTTGACGGCCTCTTCCGTATTCGTTCCTTCCCCGCCGAATTCTCGGATGTCTTCACCGAGGGAGAGCAGCACGACCTGTGGGTGATCGTCGATGAGCCGCGAAACGCCGGACTCCAATTCGTTTCTGAGCGCGGCGAACCCGGATGACGACTCGTGAGAAGCCTCGATCTTCACGCCGGGGAACTCGGAAGCAACCAACTCTCGAACTCCACGATCAAGCTTGGTCCCACCATCAGCCTTCGACAAGGCCGCGTCGACGATGTCAGCGTTCCCCTTGACGAAGAAGCTCAACTTCGTTTCTTCCATAGCACCCAACTCCAGTTCCTGACTTGAGAATCGAGAATCCTCGCGCTTCCCCCGCACTGGCCTCTTCCCCAAGAACTTTCCCAGGTCACACTATCAGGTGACCGCACGGTTATCGAACGAACTCACACAGGGGGAGCTCCGAGCGGTCGTCGGACCTGGGCTGCCCATCGTAGTGGCCTCACCGCTGACAGCGGTCGTCGACGTCGCACGCGGGCGTACGCAAGCCCCGCGATCCTCGAAACCTCGTAGAAGCGGATCATCCAGTCGTCGAGTGGGCTCGCCATCGTTGTCGGGCCTGTCTCCGCATATCCGACAAGGAACGCCTGCCGTAGCCTCATCAGAAGATCGGCCTTGTCATGGTGCGGAGTCAGGGGTCCGTCCCCGATCAACGCCCGGTGCAGTTCGTAGGTGAATGCGCTGATGTCCCGTTGGACGTAGTCATACTTGCGAACGTGGGGCGGGTCGAGCATCACGAGGTACCCATCCGCGTCCACGATGAAGTCGTTCGGAGAGAAGCGGTACCCCCTCGCGCGTTCGAGCCGAGGCTGGACTTGGAGAATCGTCGATTTGGCAATGCCCGCGCGCCGCGCCGCAGTGAGGAGGTCTTCTTGAGCGACGCGAGCGATCGTGTCGTCATCGAAGGCAGGCTGCGCCGCGTGGTAAGCGCCGATAGCCTGCCCACACAGCAACGTGAGTTGTTCGAGTTTCGCCTCGCCAAGCCTCCATTGTGGGTGGCGAGAGTTACCGAGAATGTGAAACAGCGTGTCACCCTCCACGAACGCGAGCGCCACCGCGGAGGGCTCCTCCGACCATCCGAGCGCAGCGGGAACCCTCACCCGACCTGCGGGTAATGCTGTGAACAAGCGGAGTATGCGCTCCTCCTCGTCGGCAACGAAACGGGCGTCTTCAGGGCTCCAGTCATCACCGAACTTCACTGCGACATCCCCGGCTTCGCTGTGTGCCTTGATGAACTCGGCCTTGAAGCTCCTCCATCGTGCAGCCGTGGACCAACTGGAGCCTTCCGCCACGGCACCCCGCCGATCGTGCATGTCCCGGATGATCTCTGACAGTTGTTGGTCCCCCATGGCCGGTGTGGTCGGCTCGCTCGCGGTCCCGGATCCAACTGCCGCGAGCATGGCGATCATGCGCTCGGCGGCGTCTTCCGCCCGGAACTCCTCGTCGAAGATCTCTCGACTTCGATTTCCGAGGATCTCTCGCTTCACCTGATCGTCGAGGAGCGTGTCGATCGCTTCACTGAGCGCATCCGGATCCCGCGCCGGGACGAGGATCGCATTCTCACCCTCACGGACAACCTCCCGGAGAGCAGGGAGATCCGTTGCGATCACAGGGAGCCCGAGGGCAAGTGCCTCGATCATCGCCCCACCGAGACCCTCATAGAGGGAGGGAAACACGAACAGATCCGAGGCAGCGAGCACGTCGGGTACGTCGCTCCTGTGTCCCAACAGTGAGATGACCGAATCGAGACCCGACTCGGAGATCTGCTGCTCGAGTGACTCGGTCTCCCGCCCCTCACGTCCGGCGATGAGCAGCCGAGCGCGCGGTCTCGATATGGCGATTCGCGCAAACGCCTCGATCAGGTATCGATGACCTTTCTGATACTCCTGACGACCGACGGTGACCACGACCTCGGCCTCCGGCGGGATCCCCAACATGTCACGGGATCGAGCGGTCCGTTCGGCGGACCGTCTCCCGAGTCGCTCAGGGTCCCGTCCCCGCTTGACGACCGTGATCCTGCGTGGATCGACCCCCAGAGTCTCCACAGTGGAGTCCTTCACAGCTTGGCTCACGGCGTGGAAGTGATCCGTCATGTGGCGAGAGGTGAAGCCATCTACCCACCTGACGACCTTGAGTCGACGTTCGTCGATGTTCGGATCGGAAAGCCTCGCCGGGTCATACGCGGTATTGGCGAGGTTGGAGATGATCGGGACATCGATCCCGATGGACGCAAGAGACCCCACGAGATCCGCATCGAAAAGCGACGTGTAAACGAGATCCGGCGACTCGTCCTTGATCAGCCGACGCAGCGCTCTCGCCTTGCCGATCCTGTTCCTGCCCGGCAGAAGCCTCACGTCGTACCCGGCGTCGCGCACTTCCGCCTCGAAACCGACCTCACGGTATTGGAGGCAGGCGACGATCGGGGTCACGCCGTCTTCATCGAGGCGCGGCAACAACTCGACCAGCGATCTCTCGGCTCCACCCGCAAGAAACGAATTGATGACGAAGAGGTACTTCCTCCCCATATCCCCCCTTAGGAAGAATGGAGGTAGCCTACCTGTCGATGATCTCACCTCCGGGTGTCCCCCGGCCCATTCGTGTCGGTGTCATGTGCAACGGCCGGCGTTTCCCTGCGTGGCAGGCGGCAAGCCTCCGCGCACTCAGTGAGTTGGAGGGCGTTGAAATCGCCCTGTTGATCGTCCGCCGATCACCGCCGGGCGGCACAGGCAAGCTCGCCAGATTCAGCGATCGTGCCCGCTTGCTGTGGACCCTCTTCAACAAGGGATACGTGGAACGCCGCTCCCGCGCCTCGCACCCGGTGGACATGACGACCGACCTCGAGGCCGTCCCCATGGTCAGCTGCACAACCGTGCCGGTCGGCAAGTACGGCGAGCACTTCAGCGATGCGGACGTATCGACCATCGAATCCCACGATCTCGACCTGATCCTGCGATTCAGCTTCGGAATCATCAAAGGGGCTGTGCTCAACGCCGCGCGCTACGGCGTGTGGTCCTTCCATCACGGCGACGAGCGGGAGTATCGCGGTCGCCCACCCGCGTTCTGGGAGCTGCACGAAGGCCGACCTGTGGTCGGAGCGATTCTGCAACGGTTGACCGAGCGACTCGACGGCGGCGTCGTCCTGCATCGTGGCTACTTCCGCGCCACCCCACACTCCTACCTCCGAACGCGGGACGAGGCATTTCTGGGAAGCGCTGTCTGGCCTTCGATCGTCGTACGACAGATCCAGTGCGGCGACACAGGGCACATCGATGGTCCTGCATCGACGACCGATGCGCCGGTCAGGCACGATCCCACCAACTCGACAATGGTGAAGTTCCTGATTCGCCAAGCCGTCCAGTTCCTCCAGGCGCAGATCCGCAGTACAACGATGGCGGCAAAATGGTCCGTCGGCTTGGCCGAAGTGCCGATCAGCGATTTCCTGACGGACGCGGCGCCCGAGATCCACTGGATGCGCGAGCTGGGAAACAGCAGGTATCTCGCCGATCCATTCGCCATGGAGCACGAGGGGGAACTGGTCGTCTTTGCTGAGGACTACGACTACGCCGCACATCGAGGGGTCATCTCAACGGTGGATCTCGAAGGGAAGCGCCGTGTCGAGGTGGTACTCGACCCCGGCCTCCACGCCTCTTATCCATATGTCTTCGAAGAAGCAGGAGAGATCTATTGCGTCCCCGAGATCCATCAGGCAAACGAGGTGCGACTGTATCGCGCTGTGGATTTCCCTCGGGATTGGGAGCAGGTCGCGACACTCATCGGAGATATGGCCGCGCTCGATGCCACCGTGTTTCGTCATGGCGACAGATGGTGGCTCTTCTGCACCGACCAGACCGAAGGCTCGAACAGCAAGCTCCATGTGTTCCATGCACCAGCGTTGCTCGGACCGTGGGAGCCGCACGCGCTCAATCCTGTGAAGACCGATATTCGATCGAGCCGTCCGGCCGGTACACCGTTCAGGCACGGCGGAGAGCTCTACCGCCCGGCCCAGGACGGATCCGAGAGCTACGGGGGAGGAGTGGCGATCACGCGCATTGACGAATTGACCCCCACGAGGTTCTCCGAAGAGATCGTCAACCGCGTGCGGCCCCCCTCCTCCGGACCATATCGGGACGGAATCCACACCCTGTCCGCCGTCGGCGATCGCACGGTTGTCGACGGGCGCCGTGACACGTTCATTTGGTCGGCATCACGACGCGAGTGGGCATCCCGGATGCGAAAACTGACTCGTCGCAACACTGCGGACGGCTGACCGGCGTCAGCCACCGCGGAACGCAGATGCTCTACCGCTTCCTCACCCGGCGTGTACTCTCTACCGAGATGAACCGCATCCATCGCATAGGGGGAATCGCTGTAGCTGCGGTGCTGGTGGTCGTTGCGTGTTCTCCGTCTGGATCCCTCGACGACTCAGCCGACACAACTGCAGACTCAACTGTCGATTCCCTGTCCGGCTCAACGTCCACGGCAACGGTGGGAGAGCCGACCACGACCGAAGGCATCGCCGAGGCGTCGCGAGAAGCCTGCGGGCACGCCAGCGGCGAGTCGGTTGCGTGGGAAGCCGGGGTCACGGCCAATGCGCGAATCCTCCAGCAGCAAACGGCGAACCAAGCCGGGGTCGAGGTGGTTGTCTATCCGAGGCCGGAATACTCCGGTCGACCCTGGTCGCAGTGGGGCCAGGGCATCGTTCTCGATGATGGTCGCTTTCTCTCCGCCATCGGTGACCATCTGGGAGCCGATGGAAACTCGTATCTGTACGAATATGACCCATCAACAGGCACCCTCACACGATTCGCCGACGCACTCACCGTCGTGGGCCACGAGCCCGGCGAGTGGGGCTTCGGCAAGATCCACGCCGCAATGGTCGAGGGACCATGTGGAGACGTCTACGTCTCCACATACTGGGGTACGCGTCGTGGGCTCAACTTCACTGATGGCTACCAGGGTGACGTCCTGTTGCGGCTCGACCCGACGAATCGCACGATCGAGAATCTCGGTGTGATCCTGCCCGAACACGGCGTTGCCTCTCTGGCATCCTGGCCTGAGGGCGGCCTCCTCTATGCCGAGGCGGCAGACCCGTTCGGGCAGAAGACCGGATCGTTCGTCGTCCTCGACGCCAGAACCGGCGACATGATCTTCCAGGACGACGATCCCAGCCACGGTGGGTACAGGAGCGTCGCCGTCGACGCCCAGGGACGCGCCTACATCACCTGGGACGGTGATGGGCTCGCAAGATATGATCCGGCCACGAATACGCTCGAGACGCTCGGGGCATCGATGCCCGGTTCGATCCTGCGGTGGGCAACGCCACCGGACGACTCGGATATCGTGTACGCCGTGTCACGCGATCCTGCTGTGTTCTTCACTTTGGATCCACAGGGCAATACCGCAGAACTGGCGCCGGCGCAGGGCTACACCACTGCAATGGGGCTCGCACCCGACGGTGAGACGTTCTACTACATCCCGGACGCCCACGGCGGGGCCTGGAACCATGGAACCAGCCTCATCGCGGTCGACACTGAAACGGGTGACGAATCCGTCGTCGTGAAGCTCAACCCCCTTGTCGAAGCCGGGGCCG
>JBDLIR010000141.1:0-5613 GCA_039714815.1 Actinomycetota bacterium
GGTGTCAACTCGGTCATCATCGATTCGGCACGTGACCTCGCGGGTGTCTTCAAGAACCTCTCCGTTTCAATGACGATGTACTCGGGCCAGATGTGCACGACGCCACAGAACGTCTTCGTCCCGGAGACGGGTGTGAAGGTTGGCGATGACATTGTTCCTTATGACGAGGTCGTGTCCGGGTTCGTGTCTGCGATCGATGGGCTCCTTGGCGACGATGCACGGGCTGCAGGCATCCTCGGTGCGGTAAAAGGGGAGGCGACGCTCACGCGCGTTGATGCAGCCGGTGGTGAGGGGATCGTCCTGTCGGCCTCTCGGTCGGTGGACAATGCCGATTTCCCCGATGCGGTCGTGCGTACTCCGGCGATCGTCGAGGTCGATGCCGATTCCGATGCGTACGCCCACGAGATGTTCGGGCCCGTCGTTTACGTGGTCAAGACACGATCGACGCAGGATTCGATCGATAGGGCACGGTCGGCTGCACTCGAAAGTGGGGCGATCACCTGGTTGGCCTACACGACCGATGAGTCCACGACGGAGTCGGTGATCGATGCGGCAATCGATGCAGGAGTGTCCGTTGCTTTCAACCTGACCGGCGGCCTGTTCGTGAACCAGTCTGCGGCCTTCTCTGACTTCCATGTGACCGGTGCAAACGGTGCAGGGAACGCGTCTCTGACGGACCCCGCATTCGTTGCGAAACGGTTCCGGGTGATCGGTGTGCGCATCCAACCAGGCACCTGAGCCGTCCAAGACCGACCAACGTTCCCAACATTATCCCGAGGAATCCGTGCGTGGCTCGTGAGAATCGTCTAAGTTCGACTCAACCTGAAGAGTTGAGAGGGCCAGTACCTCATGACAGCCACGTTGGAACATGCCGGATCACCGGACCTGTCCGACGCATTCCCCACGGTAGCGTGGAGGACGCGCCGGTGGGCTGAGACGTCCCCACAGCGAGTCGCGATGCGCGACAAGGACTTCGGCATCTGGCAGGAGCGCACATGGGAGATGGTCTGGGATGAGGTCCTGACGGCAGCCCACAGCCTCCTGGCTCTCGGTGTCGATCCCGGTGACGTTGTCTCGATCCACTCAGAGGACCGGCCCGAATGGGTCGTTCTCGATCTTGCGGCGGTCGCGGTCCGCGCAATCACGACCGGACTGTATCCCACCAACCCGGCAGCGGAGGTGAAGTACCTCCTCAACGACTCCGGTGCTGCCATTCACATGGCCGAAGATCAGGAACAGGTCGACAAGATCGTCCTTGAGGCCGATGATGCCTTCCCGAGTGTGGAGAAGATCATCTACGTGGAGCCGCGGGGTCTGCGCAGCTATCCCGACCCGCGTCTGTTGTTCTGGGACGACTTCCTTGCGCTTGGCAGCGAGCATCGCCGGCAGAACCCGGGAGCCGTCGAGGCGATCATGGCTCAGGCCACCTCGGACGACATCATGACCCTGGTGTACACCTCTGGTACGACGGGCCCGCCAAAGGGCGCGATGCTGGACAACGCGAACGCGGATTTCGCTATCGAGAAGATCATCAATGCCGGGGACAGGACCAGAGACGGCAGACCACCCGGGCCGTCCGACATGGTGCTCACCTACCTGCCACTCGGCCACGTGGCAGAGCGGATCTTCTCGACGTGGACGATGTGTGGCAACGGAGTCGTCTTGAACTTTGCAGAATCCATCGAGACCGTCCAGACGAACCTGCGAGAGGTTCAACCCACCTTGTTCTTTGCGGTACCCCGCATATGGGAGAAGATCCACGCCACGGTTCACATCAAGCTCAGCGATGCAACGTTCTTCAAGCGGACGATCAACATGTTCGGCCTCAAACTCGCGTCGTACATCGGCAAGAGCAGGGCGGCGCACGGAGGGGACTTCACGGTGACGAGCAGGCTGGCTTACTGGCTTGCGTACCCTCTCGTCCTCCGTGCTCTCCAGGAACGCATCGGCCTGAGGCATTGCCGGTGGTCGGGAACCGGAGCCGCACCGATCGCCCCCGAGGTCCTTGAGTTCTTCATGGGCCTCGGCATCCCGATCTACGAGTTGTACGGAATGACCGAGAACTCAGCCGTTGCAACACTGAACTTCCACCACCGTGTGAAGGTCGGGACCGTCGGCGAGCCATATGCCGAGATCGGGCTGCGTATCGACGAAGAGACGGGCGAGATCCAGACGAAGCACGATGGGAACTTCAGGGGCTATCTCAACAAACCCGAGGCGACCGCAGAGACGTACACCGAGGACGGCTGGCTCAGAACCGGCGACGTCGGCGTGTGGGTCGATGGCACCCATGTGAAGATCGTCGACCGGATCAAGCACATCATCATCACATCGGGCGGTAAGAACATCTCACCATCAGAGATCGAGAACAGCCTCAAGACATCGCCGTTCATCAAAGAAGCGATGGTTATCGGCGACGGACGCAGGTATCTGACGGCCCTCATCGCGATCGAATACGACGTTGTCGGAAACTGGGCTCTCAGCCGCCAGATCCCGTATACGACGTACCGCGACCTTGCTGAAAAAGAAGAGGTCATGGAACTCATGCAAGGGATCGTGAACGACACGAACGAGAAGTTCGCCCGCGTCGAGCAGATCAAGAAGTTCAGGATGATCCCGAAGGAACTCGACCACGAAGATGGTGAGCTCACGGCCACGCAGAAGCTCAAACGCGGTGCGATGAAGGACATGTTCGGCGATCTTCTGGAGTCGATGTACTCGTGATCGGTCTCGTCGTCATCGCACAGGCTGTGGGCGCTACCAGCGTTGACAAGCTGGTCAACACCCTCGCTTCAGGGATCGCGCTCGGTGCCATCTACGCGATCCTCGCCCTTGGATTCGTCATCATCTTCAAAGCGACCCAGGTCGTCAACTTCGCCCACGGTGCGATCGCGGCGTTCGGCGCGTACATGGTCGTGTACTTCGCAACCGTCTTGAACGTCCCGGGGAAGTGGTTGGGCTTTCTGCCGTTCTGGGCACAGTGGACGCTGTCGGCTGTGCTTGCCGTCGTCGTGACCGCATTGCTCGGCGCCTTCATCGAACGGATCGTTATCCGGCCGATGATCGGCAAGGCCCTGTTCGCCGTGGCGATGATCACCCTCGGTATCGACCTCATCATCCGCACGATCACGGTCGATCTGATGGGTAACCAGTCCCGTGGCCTCGGTGATCCGTGGGGAGCGGGCCTGTTCGAGTTCGGTCAGATCCGGATCGCCCACACCCAGGTCGTCACGGTCGCGGTGACGTTCGTCGCTGTAGCTGCTCTCGCCTGGTTCTTCAGGACGAAGACAGGCACGGCGATGCGAGCAACGGCGTTCGACCAGGAAGCGGCGATGGCTCAGGGCATCAACGTCGGGAGGGTGTTCGCGATCGCATGGGCGATCGGCGCCGCCCTCGCTGCCATCGGCGGGATCTTCTCGTCGGTGTTCCCCCGAGGTGCCGCGGGCGTGACTCCGTTCACCGCCTTGATAGCGTTCCGAGCCTTTCCCGCGGTCATCATCGGTGGCCTCGATTCGATTACCGGTGCGATCATCGGTGGCATGATCGTCGGCCTGGCCGAGGTGTTCGCTGCCAGCTATCTCGGCCCCGTCTCCTGGCTGGGGACCGGCTTTGCGGGGATCGTCGCATGGCTTTTGATGATGGTCATCCTGCTCGTGAAGCCATACGGCCTGTACGGGACCGAGGAGGTGCGGCGGGTATGAGGGGCAGACCACTCCTGTTCACATCGTATCCCTCCGAGATGCGTCTGCTGCCCACGATGACAAAGCGGATCCTGCTCGGGGTGCTCGTGGTGATCATGGTGCTGCTTCCCCTCCACGCACTGCCGTTCTTCGGATTCCTCGGCGACTCGGGTTGGCTGCTCATCATCGACAGGATGCTCGTGTTTGCGATCGCAGCCCTCGGGCTCAATCTCCTCACCGGAGTGGCCGGCCAGGTTTCGCTCGGGCATGCATTCTTCATGGCGGTCGGCGCCTACACAGCAGTTCTGCTTGGTGGCGGTGCAGGCAGGACGATCTGGGGGTTGGGCCTGCCGATCTGGATCTGGCTCCCGGCAGCCGGCCTCGCTGCCGCGCTCATCGGGATCCTCGTGGCACCGACAGCCGTGCGCGTGCGCGGTCTCTATCTTGCGTTCGTGACGCTTGGCCTCGTGTTCATCGGCCAGTATCTGTGGCGAAACATCGGGCCTATCGCAGGCGGGCCGACGACAGGGAGAGAATGGCCTGCGTTCGAGTTCGCGCTCTGGCGAGGCGACCCGATCATCTCCTTTGCGACGGACGGAGCCTGGTTCAACATCGAGATGATCGGCCACGCAAAGACGTACTACGTCCTGTTGGCGCTGGTCATCGTGTTCGCGATCCTGGCCAAGAACCTCATGCGTACCAGGGTTGGTCGTTCGTGGGCCTCGATCCGTGACAGGGACATCGCTGCGGAGGTCATGGGTGTCGCAGAGGCGAAGGGCAAGACCCAGGCCTTTGCCATCTCGTCGTTCTATGCCGGCGTTGCAGGTGCGCTCATGGGAACGGTGTTCGGCCGTCTGATCCCGGAGACATGGGACTTGTTGTTATCCATCGAGTTCATCGCGATCATCCTCATCGGTGGCGCAGGCACGATCACGGGAACGCTGCTCGGCACGGCATTCGTCGTGATGCTGCCGAGGGTGGTCGAAGAGTTCACCGTGTGGCTTGCGAACCAGGCGGAAGCAGGCGGAGGGCTTGCATGGCTCGCCGACATCGTGATCGCGACGGGGAGCGACGACTTCGGAGTCATCTCAACGGGAGCAGCTGGACCCGGGCTGAGCATCTTCCAGCTGAACATCGCGCTCTTTGGCGTCCTCATCATCGTGTTCCTCATCGCAGAGCCGCTCGGCCTCTACGGCATATGGATCCGTGTCAGGAACTACTGGAAGGGCTGGCCATTCACCTACTAAAGCATCACAGGTCACTCCGTCGTCTACCGGACGCCGGAGCAAACAAGGAAGAAAACGAAGGAGAGAAGAACATGAGAAAGCGATTGAGCTTGCTCGCCCTGGTGATGGCGCTCGCGCTTGTCGCCGCAGCGTGCAGCAGCGGCACCGACGACACGGAGACAACTGAAGCGGCAGCGACGGAGACGACCGAAGCGGCAGCGACGGAGACGACCGAAGCGGCAGCGACGGAGACGACCGAAGCTGCCGACACCGGTGGCGACATGAAGACGGATTTCGGGGTCGATGTTGACTCCCAGACGATCAAGATCGGCATGCTCGCCGACCTGACCGGTCTGTTCGCACCACTTGTCGTCGACATCACTGATGCCCAGATCGCGTTCTGGGAGAACGTCAACGCCAACGGCGGCCTCGATGGCTGGACCGTTGAGTTGGTCGTCGAAGACACGAACTACAACGTCGAACAGCACATCGAGAAGTACGAGGAGATCCGTGAGGAGGTCCTCGCCCTCGGACAGTCGACCGGTTCTCCTACGAACGTCGCAGCCCTGCCCAAGTACAAGGATGACACGATGGTGTTCATCCCGTTGTCCTGGTATTCCGGTTGGGCCGTCCCAGAATTCGACGGCGGACTCGCGATGGAGATGTACACGAACTACTGCCTCGAAGCAATGAACGTCCTCGGGTTC
>JBDLIR010000142.1:0-5589 GCA_039714815.1 Actinomycetota bacterium
CGGGGACCGACAAGGCCGTCCTGCTCGAACCTGGCACGGAGTTCCCCTTCCACCTCTGCCGCGACACGAGGCTCCCCCGCCCAGTTGTGCTCACCGACTGCCACCGGATCGGAGTCCACTCGAGCCATCCACGGAAGGTCATCCACCCGCACCGGACGCACACTGACGCGGTCTGCTGGTGGGGTCGCTTGATCGTTCATCATGCCACGGGAGCGGAGATCGGGAAAGCCGCTGTCGGACGCTAACACGAGCGCACTGACCAAGCGGCCTCAACAACGGCAGTGGGAAAGGCGCTCGGTCGTATTCTGTCGGAATGCCTGAGACGTTCGTACCTGTCGAATTCGAGGTCCCGTCGTCCTTCATCGGACCGGGGTTCCGACTCGAGCCGTTGGGTCCGGTCCACAACGAGCGCGACCACGAGGCATGGATGACGAGCATCGATCACATCCGCGCCACGCCGGGGATGGAGGGGCGCAGCTGGCCTGCGCCGATGTCGCTCGCGGAGAACCTCGTCGATCTGGAAATGCATGCAAAGGAGTTCGTGCAACGGACGTCCTTCACCTACTCGATCCTCGACGGAGACGAGGTCATCGGATGCCTGTACATCTACCCGGGCAGCCACGGTCACGACGCCGACGTGCGTTCGTGGGTCAGGGAGAGCCGGACAGCCATGGACCGCGTCGTCTGGCAGGCACTCAGTGAGTGGCTCACCGACGCGTGGCCATTCGTCAACCTCTCCTACGCCGCCCGGGAGTGATCCCAGATCCGAACACCAGCGGTAGCATCGGCTCATGGCCTTTGTTGCATGGCTTGCGCTGATCTCTGGAGTCGGCATCGTCGGGCTGTGGACGATGCTGATCGCCACGGGGCAGGTGCCCGAGATCGAGGAGCGGGACCGCGCCATCTGGTTCCACATCACAGCCGAGTACCTCCTCGGCTTCGCACTCATCTCCTCAGGGCTCCTTCTCCTGCTCATCGGTGCAGACGTCTCAATTCGAGTCTTTGCTGGAGCTGCACTGGGCGGCACCGCGTACTCAACGATCAACAGTTCTGGTTACTACGCACGCAAGGACCAGTGGGTCGCCGTCGGCGCCTTCGGGGCTCTCACCGTGTTCGTTGTCGTTGCTCTCGCCATCCTCATACTCGGCGGCTGATCAGGTCGCTTCGTACCTTCTTCGTCGGGCGGGCGTATCCCGATCCTTCTGTACGGGCTCTGGACCCGGGCGGATAATGGGGGGAGACGTGTGTTGGGAGGTGAACCATGTCACGATTCATCCGCTTCCCAGTGTTGGCTCTCATCATCGGCTTCTTGCTTCTCGCCGGTGCGTGCAGCGATGTCGTCCGATTGCCCGATTGTGTCGATTGCCGTCCGGTTGAAATGGGAATGGGCGAGACGCTCGAGATCGACCTCGGCAGTAGCCGAGACGTGAGCAACGACCCGGAGGCCTACACGTGGATCGTCGCAGACACGGGAACGATGACGCTCGTATCGGAGGATCGCGGAACGCGCCCCGAGGATGAGACGGAATTCATCGGCGGTTACTCGACATTCGTGGTCTTCAGATTCGAACCCACCGAACCGGGAACGACCGAGATGCGGTTCGAGTTCGCTCCGACCGACGACACCACGGAAGAAGCCATCAACTCGCTCGACATCACGGTGATCGTCGCCGGGTAACTCAACGACATCAATGGGGGCGCGCCTCAAGAAACGGCGACGGGTCCTTCGATGTCCGTGACGGACCACGTGCCGTCCACGAGGTCGAGTCGATAGGTCAACCAGGTGCCGCAGACACCGCTGCACCAGAGGGATACCGGTACAAGCCCGGTGTTGCCGTCAACGACGGGTTCGCCGACGCCGAGGATGACAGAACCCTCGACTGTCGGGGCCAGGTCAGGGGTCCTCCACTCGGCGGGGTCGTCGATCCAGCGCACAGGCCCGAAGGCTTCGACTGCCTCCTCGATGGCGGACCGTTCGATATCTGTGAGCGAACGTGCCGTGCCACCCGTCAAGCCTGTGGGTGTACCGGCCGACGGATCGATCCGGGTCTGGATCAGGTACTCCGTGAACGGAGGCGGTCCCTGCCCGAATGTGTGATCGTGGGCTACGAGCTCCGCCAGCGCCGCCGCCATCATCTCAGAAGTCGGTCCCGCGTCGGGATCGGTGGCACTCGTGTCCGCAAGGCCGCACGCGGAGGCGACCAAGGAGATGACGAGCACCATGAGACCAGTCTTCATGGTTCTGTGACGGTTGGACGACCCAAACCGGTTCCCGATTTCTTCCAGCCCACATCGACGGTGTCGAAGACCACTGACGCCACCCCGTCACTCGGCCAACCGTGTCACAGGCCGGCGATACGTTGAGGACATGAGAATCCAGAACACCTTCTCTACACCTCACGTGTACACTACGTGTATGGGACGCACGAATATCGTGATCGACGACGAGCTGCTCGACACGGTCATGCGCAGATATGGACTGCGCACGAAGACCGAAGCAGTCGACCTCGCTCTCCGCCACCTGGCGGGACGACCGATGACGATCGAGGAGAAACTCGCCATGCACGGCGCCCGGATGATCGACGCGGTTCCGGAGGACACGGGAGCACCGTGATCCTCGTAGACACATCGGCGTGGATCGAATATGACAGGGCAACTGGTTCCAGCGTGGATCGGGCCCTCGAATCGCTCATCGCGTCCGACGCACCGATTGCCGCGACGGAGCCTGTCCTCATGGAGATGCTCGGCGGCGCCCGCGACGATCAGGTTGCAGCGCAGATCCGACGCTTCCTGACATCATTCGAGTGGCTCCCGGCGGATTCCGCAGCCGACTTCGAGGCGGCAGCACGGGTGTACCGATCGTGTCGAGCGGCAGGCGTCATACCCGGTGGCTTCATCGATTGCATGATCGCCGCCATCGCCATCCGCACCGACAGTGAGCTCCTCACCGCCGACGACGGCTTCGAGCGCATGGCACGAGTGCTCCCACTCCGGCTGAC
Organism: Actinomycetota bacterium; assembly: GCA_039714815.1. Taxonomy (GTDB): domain Bacteria; phylum Actinomycetota; class Acidimicrobiia; order Spongiisociales; family UBA5794; genus JAMBLL01. The sequence goes on from JBDLIR010000142.1 coordinate 3,000, forward strand.
GTCCACGGCGACGTAACGGGTCCCCGAAGGTCTTCTAGGTCGCTCGTCTCGGTGGTCGAGCCGGGAGGGATCGCACGGCGAGCGCCGTTCCAAGACCAACGACAACAGGCATCGCCACGAGCAGCATGCCGATCATCTGCCATGGGACCGCAATGCCACCCAGCCAAACACCTAGTTGTCCGATCCGCGCATCGTTGGCAGACACGACGCGCATCAGCAACAGGCCAATCGGCACCGCAACAATCCCCGCAACGAGTACGTAGAACCAGCTCTGCAAACCCAGGAAGCGTCTTCGAAGCGAAGGTGCGGCGCCAACAGCAACCATCGTCGCGAGATCCTTGCTCGACTCCGTCGACGACAGGGCGATGACGATCGCAATCACCACTGCAACGGCGAACAGCGCAGAGCCGAGCGTGATCGCCCGCACCTGGTTCGCACCCATCTTCATGCCTTGATCCATTCCGACACTCAGGTTCAGGTCCATGCGATACAGCTCGCGTCGCAGTCCTTCGGTGATCGGCACATCGTTGACAAAAATCACAGACCTGTTTGCCTCAGCCATCAGACCCCGCTCCTCTGCCCACGACTCAGGAACAGCGAGCTTCATCGACGACCAGCCCGGAACTGTCGAAGGGAACACCTCAGCCGTGAACGTCTCCTCCTCATACTCGATGTCCATTGTTCCGCGCTCGTAGCCGAACACGATCGGAGTTCCCGACTCCAATGCCTCCCTGGCATCGGACGAGGCAACGACATCAAGCACCGCGGGATCGACGACTGCCGGCTTGAGACTCACCTGCTGGGCGTCCCAGCACCGCTCACCACCGGTGCCGTCGTCGATGCAGTATCCACCTCCGGCCTCCCAATCTCTCACAGATTCGTGGCGCCCGATCTCGGATGACACCGCAATGATCGGCAGCATCTTGACCTCGTACCGATCGGCCTTTGGCAGGATCGCGGCGAACTCAGTCTCCTGCTCCTCGGACAGGTTGTACTTCGGAACCCACTTCGCGTGCGCTTCGTATTCCTCATTCTCGGGATAGTCCTCGATGAACTCACCCTGAGCGAAGACCACACGAGCGTCACCACCGAAACCGTCCCCGTCTGTGGTGAGCCGGCTCTCCGCGCCCGTCTCCATCGCCGTGGCAATCGCGACGGTGCCCGTGATGATGACGAGAAGCGCCGTGACCGCTGCTCCGGCCCGAATGGCCTGTCGCGCCGAGTCCCGCGCCACAAGCCTGCCGACCGTAGGCAGGCGGTGAGCAATCCTTCCAGCACCGGACACGAGCGGAACACCCGCAAGTGCGCCCCCGACTACCACCATGATGATTCCGAGGCCTGCCTGGATCGTTGCCGCTCTTCCTTGTACTCCCTCGGCAACGGCGACGAGAACCGCCCCGAAGGCGATGGACGCCACCGACGCGGGGATGATCCACCGTGGCGGCCTTCCCGTCGGCATTCGTCCCTGCAGCGCCGCAAGGACTGATACCTTCGATGCGGTCCTGGCAGGCAGCCATGCGGCGACAACCGCCGCGAGCACAGCAATGGTGATCGGGCCGACAGCGTCTGCAAGCGAGAAGTCAATGCTGGTGAGCAAAGGGTCGAAGCGCTGTTGGATGAACGGTCGAGCTGCCAAGGCAAGCCCATAGGCGAGAACCGCGCCGGTCAGAGCCCCGACGATGGCGGTCACGAGCGCTTCGCTCACGACCGCCGCCCGAATCTGAGACGCCGTCGCACCTTGGGTGAGCGTGAGACCGATCTCGCGGAGACGCCGCCTGAGTCCGGTCGCGTACGCGGCAGCTGCAAGGAAGGCGACCTCGGCGAGGATCAGCATGGCGGTGAGTGTTGACATCAATGACGGCGGCTGCTCGCTATACGGATCGTAGAAGCCCATCTCCTTCGCGAAAGTGCGACTCACCACGTTCAGATAGGGGTCCCCTCCGTAGACACCCGCGGGGGCATCGAACTCCGACGCCACGCGCTCGAAGTCCGCACTGATCTGCCGCATGACCGCTTCCGAGTCGAAGTCGCCACCGACGAACCACTTGGTTGTCTGGTCCCCGTGGCGATCGACCCCATCAGGGAGTCGGGTATTCAGCGAGCCCTCGGGAAGGAAAATCGTGCGTAAGGAGGGAGCCCCGTACGTGGCAGCGATGGCTGTGATCGTGGCTGATGAATCGAGCCCCGGCACCGAGTAGGCATCCCCGACGCGGAGATTCTCAACCCGGGAAAGACCCCATGAGATCGCAATCTCATTGTCCCCGGGGGCTTCACCCTCGAGAACCGCGTATCTGCCGGCGACCAGCGGATCGAACAGGTCGACGGAGGCATAGTGCGCGTCCCTTGTGTAGGCGTGCTCGATGACCGCGACCTCGGCGTCGGGTACGAGTTCGTCGAGCTTGGCATCAACCCACGCGATCATGTCGCCAGAAGTACCCCAGGATTCGACTGTCAGCTCCGAAGCACCGAACTCGAACGCGAGGCGTTCGTCCGGGGTCCGGGTTCCTGTTCGCATGACGATGCCGACCATCACCGCGATCAACACGGCGATCCCGATGAGGGAGGCGATGAGTCCCGTTCGCCAAGGGTG
>JBDLIR010000143.1:0-5573 GCA_039714815.1 Actinomycetota bacterium
ATCGTCGCCATGTCCTCTGCCGTCAGGGTCGAGTCGTAGGTTGGCCACGACGCGGTCACGACGGAGCCGTCCATCCCCATACGGTGCCACAGTTCTTCACTGATGTGGGGAGCAAGCGGCGCCAGCAACCGTGGCAGCACGGATGCAACATCGGCAGGTACCGCCGGTTCGGCAACGAGGGCATTGTTGAGTTCGAACAGCCTGGCAACGGCCGTGTTGAAGTGGAGATTCTCCATGTCGTTGGTCACCGCTTCGATGGTGCGATGCAGCAGCACCTGCAGTTCACCCGACGACGGTTCGTCCGATACGAGGACCTCCCCGGTGCCCTCGTCGATGAAGTTCCTCCAGAGGCGCTGCAGGAACCTGAACACGCCGACGATGTCCCTTGTGGACCAGGGCCGTGACGTGTCGAGCGGCCCCATGAACATCTCGTAGAGACGGAGCGTGTCCACGCCGTACTCCTCGAAGATGTCGTCGGGGTTGACGGAGTTCTTGAGCGACTTGCCCATCTTCCCGTACAGCCTTGTGACGTCATCACCCTCGTACAGGAACCGGTCGCCATCGGCGATGACATCTGCGGCCGGCACGTACATGCCGCGTGCGTCCTGGAATGCGTCGGCAAGGATGTACCCCTGGTTGTACAGCCGTCCAAAGGGCTCCTTGGTGGATACGAACCCGAGGTCGTTGAGCACCTTGTGCCAGAAGCGTGCGTACAACAGGTGCAGAACCGCGTGCTCGACCCCGCCGATGTAGAGGTCGACGCCGTCGCCCCCCATCCAGTACTGCTCAGCTTCCGTTGATACCAGCGCATCGGCGTTGTGGGGGTCGGCGAAGCGAAGGTAGTACCAGCACGACCCCGCCCACTGGGGCATCGTGTTGAGTTCGCGGGTGTAGCGCACACCATCGATCTCGACGTACTTCCAATCATCGCCCGAGTTAGCCAGCGTCGGAGTCGGCTCAGCGTTCTCGTCATCGGATGCGTTCGGTCGATAGTCATCCACATCGGGGAGCTGAAGGGGAAGCTCGCTATCGGGAACCGGGAGGAGCTCACCGTTGGGACCGTGGAGGATCGGAATCGGTTCGCCCCAATACCGCTGGCGAGAAAACAGCCAGTCGCGCAGCTTGTACGTGATCGTTCCCTCGCCGTGTCCGTTGATCTCCAACCAGCGGATGATCTTCTCTTTCGCTTCCTCGACGTCGAGCCCGTCGAGGAATCCGGAGTTGATCGCAGGGCCCTTCCCGATGTACGCGTTGCCATCGAACTCGAGCGGCGGCTGCACCGTGCGGATGATCGGAAGCCCGAACGTTTCAGCGAACTCCCAGTCGCGTTCATCCTGACCGGGCACCGCCATGATCGCTCCCGTTCCGTACCCCATCAAGACGTAGTCCGCAACGAAGATCGGGATGGGCTCGCCTGTCAGAGGATTCGTCGCAAAGGCGCCGGTGAACACACCCGTCTTCTCGCGCTCTTCGATCTGGCGTTCGAGTTCGGATTTGCGAGACGCGGCGAGCCGGTAGGCGCCGACCGCGGACCTCGGGTCGTCGATGCCGAGCGTCCACTGCGGTTTCGTCCCATCTGGCCATCCGTCGGGGATGATCTCTTCGAGGATCGGATGTTCGGGAGCAACGACCATGTAGGTTGCTCCGAACACGGTGTCTGGTCGCGTGGTGAAGACACGAAGGTGCAGGTTCCCCTCGATGGAGAACAGGATGTGGGCGCCTTCAGACCGCCCGATCCAGTTGCGTTGCATCGCTCGGACCGATGCAGGCCAATCGACCAGGTCGAGTTCGTCGATCAGGCGATCGGCGTATGCGGTGATTCGAAGCATCCACTGGCGCAGCGGTCTGCGGTAGACGGGATGATTTCCCCGCTCGGATCGACCCTCGGCGGTGACTTCCTCGTTGGCGAGCACAGTGCCGAGGGCAGGGCACCAGTTGACCGGCACCTCGTCGATGTACGCGAGGCGCTGGCTATCGATGTACGCTCGACGGTCGTCCGCGGCGCAATTGCGCCACGACACGCCGTCGGCGTCGAGCAAGCCATCTTCGAGATCCTGGACGAGCTCTTCGATCGGGCGAGCCCTCTGCTGGTCGGGGTCGAACCAGGATCCGAAGAGCTGCAAGAAGATCCACTGCGTCCACCGGTAGTAGTCGGGGTCGGTGGTGGCGAAGGACCGCTCCCAGTCGTACGAGAACCCGAACGCCTGGAGCTGCCGCTGGTAGTTCTCGATGTTCCTGTCCGTGGTCTTCCGTGGATGTATGCCCGTTTCGACGGCGTACTGTTCGGCAGGGAGGCCGAATGAGTCGAACCCCATCGGGTGCAAGACGTTCGCCCCGTTCATACGGTGATATCGAGAGAAGATGTCCGTACCGATGTACCCCAACGGATGGCCGACGTGCAGCCCTGCGCCTGAGGGATACGGGAACATGTCGAGGAAGTACTTCTTCGGCTTCGAGTCATCGAAATCGGGATCCCCTGGGTTGGGGACGCGGTAGATCCCCTGGTCAGCCCATGTCTGCTGCCACCGGTTCTCTATCTCTCGAAAGTCGTACGACGCCATGTCACTCCTCGCGAACATGCAATCGTAGCGTCGCAACGAGCCGATGAATATTCCTCGTCAACGACCGAGATCGGGATCGTCCTGGGTCACACGGCTGCGGACGGTGAATGCTGAATCCCCCGACAGTATGCCGCCGCGTCCGAAGAGACGCCCGTTCTGCCAGTTGGACAGGCCGAGTTCGGGCTTGTCGAGCGCGTACTGGCCATCGACCCAGCGTGTGAACCCGTTGCCGACGAACGGGGCGTCGGCTGCGGCGAAGAAGTCGTCCAACTCCTCGGGGTCATCGGAGATGATCGACACAACGAATCGGGGACTGTATCGATTGAACCAGTCCGCCGCCTGGTTCACAGAGTCGACGATCGCGAGCGTGACTTCGGGGCTGTCCTCCCACTCCCACTCCTCACCGAGGTCAGCCTCGTCTATCGGTTCGGCTTGCAGTTCATCGATCGGACCACCGGCGCGACAGATCGCAACGGTACGGTCGAACCAATCTCCCGGCACCGCCTCTACGGAAGCGTCGAGCACATGGAGCTTGCTGTTCGTCCCTCGCCTCTCCCCTGCCCTGTTGATCGCTTCGAGGAACACCGGAACGAGTTCATCAGCTCGTGAGCGAGGGATGCATGCCGTGTTGAGCGTGTTGCACACCTTGCGGTCGAGCGAGTGGTAGACGGCCGATGCGAAATCATCACTGTTCGCCGATTCTCCAGCGACGATCCAAGCTCCACCGGTTCCATGAAGGCTGACAGCGTTTCCGGATTGGCGGGCAACAGCGCCGAGCCGCTCGGTCGCTGAGCCGGATCCCCTCGCCACTGCAAGTGCGAGCCTCGAGTCTGCCATCATCGCAAGTCCTGCGGCGCGTGCTGCACTCGGCACGATCGTCGCAGCACCCTCGGGCAGTCCCGCCGACGCAAGCGCCGGGTCGAGGGCATGAGCCACGATCGCCAGGGCGGTTCCCAGCGCGTCCGAGCCGATCCGGAACACGACCGTGTTCCCTCCCCTCAGCACCCCCGTTGCATCAGCGAACACGTTCGGCCTGCCCTCGAACACGAATCCGATGACCCCGAGGCCGTCGGCCACCTGGTCGACACGCCATCCATCGTGGTGCACGGTGTTGAGAACACGCCGCCTTCCGGTTGGAGCCTTTGCCCATCCTTCAAGTCCACTGATCATGCCTGCTCGCATCGTTTCGTCGAGGATCAGCCGCGTCACGGATCTTCCAGCGCGTCTGGCCATCGCGACATCGGTTTTATTCGCTGCGGCGATCAGGGCGAACCGGTCGTCATCTTTCAGCGCGTCTGCGAAAACACGGTAGAAGGTCGATATCTGTTCGTCGTCAACGGCGCCCATCGCAGCGAACGCTTCGTGTGCGCGCTCAACGGCTTCTGAGGCGATGTCCGCCGCGGTAGCAGGGATGTGGATCAGTTCGCCCGTGTCTTGTCTGACGATGAGCGAGTCCCCTTCGACGAACGCCTCTGCGAGGTCCCCGGAAACATGGGTGACCCTGGTACCGCCCCATACGATCGGCATTCCAGCTTCCAGCGAGGTCAATGTTGTGTCGGTCATTGCATCATCGTACCCGACTTCCATCAGGGCTTTGGCGTCGATTTGGCTGATATTTCAGCCAAATCGACGCCAAAGCCCTGATGGTCAGAAGGTCAGGACGGCGTGGAGGGGGTCGGAGAACCTCGTGCGACCGTTGAGGAACGAGAGTTCCATGAGCATGGCTGCCCCCACGACGTCACCCCCGGCTTTCTCTATCAGGTCCTTGGAGGCTGCGAGCGTTCCCCCCGTTGCGAGAACATCGTCAACGATCAGGACTCTCGCTCCCAGCGCAAAGGCATCCTCGTGGATCTCGAGCGAATCTGTGCCGTACTCGAGCTGGTACGTGACACTGACGGTCTTGCGAGGAAGTTTGCCTGGCTTGCGCACGAGGCCAACTCCCGAACCGATCCTTTCGGCGATCGAGCCGGCGAGCAGGAACCCGCGCGATTCAATGCCCACGACGATGTCGACGCCGCTAGCGATGAAGGGTTCCGCCATCTCGTCGACAGCCTGGAGGAAGGCCGTCGACGAAGCGAGCAGTGGAGTGATGTCCTTGAAGACGATCCCTGGTTCGGGGAAATCCGGGACATCGACGATGTAGGTGTAGAGATCGACCATGGATGCCAGGCTAGTCGCTCGGTGTGTCGGAACCATCGCTTCCGGCATCTCCCCACCACAGCGTGCGTTGCGGGAACGATATGACGATGCCGCGTTCTGCGAACACGATCGCAACAGACCTCCCGACCGCATCTTTGGCTCGGAGCTTCTCGAGAATGCCGGGATCGTGCCAGAACAGCAGCTCGAAGTTGATCGAGCTGTCGCCGTACCCGACAAATAGCGGCTCGGGTGCAGGTTGTCTGCGGATAATCGAGCATCGTTCGGCAGCATCGATGAGAGCCTGCCGGACATCATCGAGGTCCGTGCCGTAGGCGACGCCCACTTCGAGGAACGAACGGCGCTTGCCGAGGGCCGTGAGGTTGGTGACGGCGTCTTCGATGACGACCTTGTTCGGGATGTGGAGTTGCTCACCGTGAGGCGTTTCTATCACCACCGTCCGGCCCGTGATCTCAACCACTCGTCCCGCCCCCCTTTCGGTCACGATCTCATCCCCTGGCGCAAACATCGGAGCGCCCTGGAGGACGAGGCCTGTCGAGAAGTTCTCCATGAGCCCCCGCCCTGCGAAGAAAGTCACGACCGCAACAACGATGAGCACCATCAACGCAGGGACCATGTCGATGCCGAGCACGACGAGCGAGTACACGATGCCGAGCAGCACGACCAGCCATCCTGATGCACGACCGACTATCACCGCTATCTCGTCGGTCACATGCGGCATCCGCCGTAGCAGCCAACGGACGATCCTGCGAACCACGCGCGACAAGAGGATCGCAATGACGATGATCGCGATCGACTCGATGAAGTCTGTGAGCGTGATGTCCTCTGCGCCGACGAGTTCCTCGAGATCGTCTG
>JBDLIR010000144.1:0-5540 GCA_039714815.1 Actinomycetota bacterium
AGGTTGCGCGCGGGCTGAGTGGTACGACTTGGTTTCCCCCTCTGTCTCGTTCCTCGACATCTCCCCCGTCCAAAGAGCCGGGGGAGAGAAGCGGAGAGCGGGGAACGCTCTGCTTCAGGTGTGCGCTGCATCGGGCAGCGACGTCTCGGGTGCCTTGCCGTACTCATCGGGGGGAACGGGAGCGAGATGTTCGTACGGGCGGGAGGCCTGAACCCACTGGCTCTGGTGTATACGGCGTGGTCGGACGGCCGCAGCGGCGAGTTCGTCAGCTTCGATCCTGGCGACTATCGCTGCGATCGCTGCCGCCTGCTCGGGGTCGGCACCTCCACGGATTTCCAGCCGTTCATCCATTGCGTACCTCCACCAATTCGATGAGTGTTCCCGTCAGGTCTGCCGGGTGGACGAATGCTATACGATGGCCGCCCCCTCCGATACGGGGCTCGGTGTCGATGAGCCTCGCTCCCTCGTCTGCGAGATGTTCCAGAGCCTCATCGATGTTCACGACCGCAAAGGCGATGTGATGCATGCCTTCACCGTTTCGCTCGAGGAACCTCCCGACGGCGGAGTCTGCTTCGAGAGGTTCGAGGAGTTGTATGTGAGAGCCGCCGATCGCGATCATTGCCTCACGCACACCCTGGTCAGGAACGGTTTCGATGGAGATCGGTGTGACCTTGTACTTCCGTTCGTACTCAGCGAGCGAGGCGTCGAGGTCGTGTACGGCGATCGCTACATGGTCGATGTTGTAGACGAACATGGGAATCAGCCTACTGCCAACGGCCAACAGCCAACAGCCAACAGCCGTCAGCCGTCAGCCGTCAGTAGGAACCGGACGCTCCGTCGATTTACGATCTACGATTTATGATTTACGATCTGCTGTCCTCAATCGCTTGCTGGATCGCCTCGAAAGCGCAGTCGGGGACCCTCAGGTCGCCTGTGCCCGTGCCGACGCTGTAACCGGTCTTACCAGCGCCGTGGTAGTCGGAGCCACCAGTGGCGATGAGGCCCATGTCGACAGCGAGTTCAGAGAGCCTGCCACGCAGAGCGACGTCGTGCAGCGGGTGGTGCGCTTCGATTCCGACGAGGCCGATCGCGATGAGATCCCTGAGTACCTCGATGAACGGGTCGCCATGGAGGTTCATCGTGAGAGGATGGGCGATGACCGTGACGCCACCGCTCGCTGTCGTCAGCTCGATCGCCTCGGTTGCGGTCAGTCGGCTGCGCTCAACGTAGGCCGCGCCCCCATCGTTGAGCAGGCCGTCGAATACCTGGTTCCGATCTGTGAAATACCCTTTCGCGATGAGGGCATCTGCGATGTGGGGTCGCCCGACAGCGGTACCCCTGGCTTGCTCGTACACGTCATCGATCGAAATGTCGTAATCGAGGTCCCTGAGCTTCTCGATGATCTTCGGGTTCCGTTCGTTGCGTCCCTGGCGTAGCCACTCCAGCTTGTCCTGGAGCGGCCCGCCACCGGGTTCAACCCCATAGGCAAGCATGTGGATCTTGATGCCCGAGCCGTCGTCCGATTCGTGATCGACAGAGAGTTCGGTGCCGGGGATGAAGGCGATGCCGAGATTGTCTGCCTCCCGGCGTGCGGCATCGATGCCCGAAAGCGTGTCGTGGTCCATGAGTGCCGCACCTTCGAGACCGGCATGTGCGACGAGGCTCATGAGATCGGCTGGTGAGTCGGTCCCGTCAGACGCATCGGAGTGGAGGTGGAGGTCAGCTTTCACCGCTATCCGAAGAAGTAGTTGAAAGCGAGAATGGAACCGGCGAACAACAGGGCGTAACCCGCGTACTTCTTGGCTAGACGGAAGTAGTGTTTCCGCTTCGCAGCCTTGGCCTCTTGCGCTCGCTTGACCTCGCGATTGGCCTTCTGACGCGCTCTCTTCTCACTCGACATGCTCGCAGGTTACCGGAACCTCACACCACCCGCTTCTGGCGTCCAATCCGTCCATATGAGGACGCAGCGGACGCAAGAAGCGGTGAAGGTCAGGGTGAGACGGTGACGGACTCGATGTAGAGGGATTCAAGCGGGGTAGAAGGACTCGGGTCGGCACTGGTTGCCGATCTGCCCAGGGGCAACTGCTCGATACGATCGAGTGTCTCGAGGCCGTCAACGACCTCTCCGAAGATCGTGTAGTTCGGTGGGAGTTGCCCGTCGGCGAACATGATGAAGAACTGGCTCCCTGTCGTCCCAGGGCCTGCGTTCGCCATGGCGACCACACCACGGTTGTAGCCGGACTCTGCGGGGAACTCATCCGGGATGGTGTACCCGGGGCCACCGATACCGGTCGCGGTCTGGTCGCCTGCCTGCATCATGAATCCGGGAATGATCCGGTGAGACACCGAGCCGTCGAAGAAGCCGGACTCTGCGAGGAACACGAACGAGTTGACCGTTTCGGGCGCCACCGAAGGATCGAGTTCGATCTCGAGAGGGCCGCATGATGTTGCGAGGACGACGGTCGTCGCCGCCTCGATTCCCGCATCGCCCGGCGCGTCGAACTCCATTTCAACAACGGGGTTTGGCTGGTCGGCGCCACACGCAGTCGGTTGGTGTCGGTAGCCGGCGTACCCGGCAGGGACCGCCGCGAGGGCAACCGTTGTCGGCGGTGCCTCGAGCGTCGTCGTGGTGTCAGATGCGGCGTCTGAGGTCGACGAGCAGGCAGCAGCAACGATGGCGATCGATGCCGCGAAGGCGAGTGTTCGTGTGAGATGCATCGCACGATGGTATGGGTCTAAGGCGGGTACACCTACACTTCAAGGCCATGGCACTTGTGGTTCAGAAGTACGGGGGGACCTCGGTCGCGGACGCGTCCCGAATCCGCAATGTCGCCCGCCGCATCGTCGAGGCCTACGAGCGAGGCAACGGTGTCGTTGCGGTCGTAAGCGCCATGGGGAAGCGGACCGACGAACTCCTTTCTCTCGCTAGCGATGTCTCCTCGCACTCACATCCGAGGGAACTCGACATGCTGCTCACCGCGGGGGAACGGGTCACGATGGCCCTGGTTGCGATGGCGATCGAGGACCTCGGGGTGCCCGCAACGAGCTTCACCGGGTCACAAGCGGGCATTCTGACGACGGGTAAACACGGCCAGGCGGAGATCCTCGAGATCCGTGCAGACCGCGTGCGAGAAGGGCTCGACGACGGAAAGGTCGTGATCGTTGCGGGTTTCCAGGGAGTAGACCCGAGCTCCAAGGACGTGACAACGCTCGGCCGCGGCGGGTCGGATGCCACTGCCGTTGCCCTTGCAGCATCCCTTGGGGCAGACGTCTGCGAGATCTTCACCGATGTCGACGGTGTGTTCACTGCAGACCCGAGGATCGTGCCGAACGCAAGCAAACTCGAAGAGGTCACGTTCGAAGAGATGCTCGAACTTGCGTCGGCCGGCGCAGGTGTGCTCATGCCGCGATCGGTCGAGTTCGGCAGAAGGTTCAACATTCCCATCCATGTCCGATCATCGTTTCACGATGGTGAAGGCACCCGGGTCAAGGAGGAAACGATGGAGCAGGCCATTGTCAGGGGCATCGCCCACACGTCGGATGAGGCGAAGGTCACGGTCTATCAGGTACCGGACACGCCTGGCATCGCCGCCGCGCTCTTTGAAGCGCTCGCCGCCTCAGGCGTCAACGTCGACATGATCGTGCAGAACGTGTCCCATGACGGCACGACGGACATCAGCTTCACGGTTCCCCTGGCGAGCATCGACATCGCAGAAGAGCAATCGTCCAAGGTCGCACGAGTCGTCGGCGCCGGGGGTGTGTCGATCGACAAGGGCATCGCACGGGTGAGTGTCGTCGGCATCGGGATGAAGACCGAAGCGGGTATCGCGGCGCAGATGTTCCGCCTTCTGTCCGACCGCGGGATCAATATCCAGATGATCTCCACATCCCCGGTCCGTATCTCGTGTGTGATCTCGGGCGACAGGGCGCTCGAAGCTGTGCAGGTTCTCCATGCCGGGCTTGGCCTCGATAGTCAGGAGGAGTCGTGAAGACCTTCACCGATCCACATGTAGCGATTGTCGGAGCGACCGGCGCAGTTGGAACCACGATGTTGTCGATCCTCGAAGAGCGCGACTTTCCTGTGGCGAGTTTGCGGCTGATGGCATCGCAGCGCTCCGCAGGCAGGACGATCGAGACGAAGTGGGGCGACATCGTCATAGAGGATCTGGCCACTGCGGACCCGGCCGGGATAGACATCGCCTTGTTCTCTGCCGGCGGTGGGCGGTCGAAGGAGTATGCGCCGAAGTTCGCCGATGCCGGCGTTGCTGTGATCGACAATTCGTCGGCGTTCCGGATGGATGACGATGTACCCCTCGTTGTGGCCGGCGTCAACGACGCGGCGATAACCGCTCACGAAGGCATCGTTGCGAACCCGAACTGCACCACCATGGCGATCATCATGGCAGCGGGTCCGCTTCATCGTGCCGCAGGGCTCACGTCGATGATCGCAACGTCTTATCAGAGCGTGTCAGGCTCCGGGAAGACGGGCATGGATGAACTCGAGCGCCAGATGGATTTCTTCAACGAGGACATTCGGGCACTTGCTTCCGGAGACTGGGAGGATCCCGGCGGGGACCTCTACCAACGCCCGATCGCGTTCAACGTCCTGCCTCTTGCCGGGTCGGTCACCGACGCCGGCCACACGGATGAAGAGTGGAAACTGGTGAACGAGACCCGCAAGATACTCGACAGATCGGACATCGCTGTCGAACCCACCTGCGTGAGGGTTCCCGTGATGGTCGGCCACGGCATCGCCGCGTCGATGTGGTTCGATCGGCCACTGAGTGCCACCGAGGCGGCAGAGGTTCTCTCTGAGGCGCCGGGGGTCCAGCTTTGGGACGACTCGAAGGTTCCGACGCCCTTGGACAGTGCTGGGATCGACGATGTGCTCGTCGGCCGCCTGCGCGAGACCGTCGGGTTCCCTGGAGGCGTCAGCCTTTTCGCCTCGGGAGACAATCTCCGCAAGGGCGCTGCCCTCAACGCAGTCGAACTCGCTGAACTCCTCCTCGTCCGATAGGAACGCGCCTGCGGCGCGGGCGGTTTGTAGACTATGCAATCATACGTTTGACAACAGCAGCAGCTATATAAAAACCCATATCATCATTAATTCTACGCCCTGCTAATATCATTTCTGGATTATAACCAACATCTTTAGCTTTTTGAGTTAAATAATAGGGATCAATTCCTATACAATGCCCACCAACTAAACCCGGGCGAAATGGTAGAAAATTCCATTTAGAGCCAGCAGCTTCTAAAACTTCTAAAGTATCAATACCTAAACGGTGAAAAATCATTGCAAGTTCATTTATTAATGCAATGTTCACATCGCGTTGTGTATTTTCAATTACTTTAGCCGCTTCTGCTACACGAATGCTACTAGCTGGATGAGTACCAGCTACAATAATGCTTTTATAAGTTTCATCTATAATCTTAGCGGCTTCAGGAGTGGAACCTGAAGTTACCTTAACAATATTAGTTAAACGATGAGTATGATCACCGGGTACACCATGGCCGTCTTGACCTTCGAGATACCGAAGTCG
>JBDLIR010000145.1:0-5498 GCA_039714815.1 Actinomycetota bacterium
CAGGGACATGCAACCAGCAGTGGCGATGGTGGGCACGGTCAAAGAGGACACGATGGAACTCAGGTTGGACTACGCGATCCCCCGCTTCCGAGATTATCGGATGGGCAGATTCCTCTACAACTCCAACGCCACCTTCTTCGTCGACAGGGGGATCTCCAGCGTGATGGCGTCAGCTCGGACCAAACCTCACGTCCGTTACCTCAAGAAGATGGGGTTTGCCGAAACCGCGACCGGCCGCTACGAACGTTCCCTTGTTCGAGCGAACACGGCACACTGAGCCGGACGAGAGTCGACCGTTGAGATCGGGGCTTCCTCGAACGGCTCTGCAAGATTCTTCCACACGTGCCCTCTGTGCGTGTACGGTTTGAGGTGGCCGCGATCGTGTTGAGCTACACATCGCTTGCGCAATGACGCGCCGGGTCGAATCGTGAGGAAAGGAAACTACGATGCCAGCCAAGAAATCAACGCCCAGGAAGACGACAGCCAAGACGGCGGCGCCGAAGTTCAAGCCTCTCACGGTCAAGACGGACAAGGCCCATCCCCACGGTTTTGCATACGAACTCTGGGATACGGTGCCCAGCTTCCCGCACCATCCGGGCGAGCACGGCACACCGACGGACGACAGCGTCCCCGGCGAACTCGAGTCTCAATGCGGGGCTACCTTCGACACCCAGAACGTTGAGAGCTACGACGGGACCCTCGGCGTCACGAAAGCCTTCGTGGACAGTCACGAGCGACCCGTCGGCCAGCTTCAGTGGAACAGCAACCTCGCTGCCATCTACTCCAATCCAGGGACCGTCAATGGTGTGCGATGGTGCAGCGGCACCCTCATCTCGTGTGACATGTTCCTCAGTGCGGGGCATTGCTTCGACAAGACCGGTGGTGGATGGATCCGCCCGAAAGACAACACCACAGGGAACACCATCGAACCAGCCGAGATCGCAACGAACATGCACGTCAACTTCAACTACCAGCGCGACCCTTCGGGTGTGATGCGCGTCGCTGACGAGTATCCCGTTCTCGAACTCGTGGAGTACCGTCTTGGAGGCCTCGACTTCGCTGTGGCCCGCCTCGGTGGCAACCCCGGCAACAAATACGGCTGGACACCGGTCGCCACATCTGACGCCATCGTGGGCGATATGCTCGCCATCATCGGTCATCCAAACGGTGTTCCAAAAGTCGTCGAGGCGGGGCCGCTCACCGATCTACACGGCAACAGCTTGGGATACAACAGCATCGACACCCTCGGAGGCAGCTCAGGATCCGGCGTGCTCGGGCCAGCAGGTACGATCGTCGGCGTCCACACGAACGGCGGCTGCACGACCAGCAACATCGGACACAATCACGGTGTTCGAATCTCGTCGATCCTCGCCGCGTCAACGACAGTTTCGAGCATCGCAGCGAACCCGGGAAAGTTCGCTAACGACGGCTGCAACATTCTCAAGTACAAGTTCAAGGACGACCAGCCGCCGTACAAGAAGTCGTATTGGGATGGGCCGCGCAAGCCGATCTACAAAGACGTGAACCCGAAGTCGCTCGTCGACAAACGGATCGGCGACGTGAAGATGTCTGCCTACGACTGGAATGTCCGCGACCCGAGATTCGGCATCGACCCTGTTGCCGCCAGGGTCAACCCGGCGCTACGCGGCGGGGGCGCTGGGCCACAGCCATTTGTGCTCTCGACCGGGCATCACTCCGAGGCCATGGCCGAACATGAGCACGAGGAGCCTGACATCATCGAAGCAATGGCCGAGCAGGTTGAGATGCTCCACGCACAGCTGATGGTCCTCGGTGAAGCCCTCGAACAGTTCATGGAGGGTCAGAGCTAGCAAGTTGTCCACGATCGTTCGTTTGCGGCCGCGACAGTGATACTCGTCCTGTCTTCGTGGGAAGACGAGCACTTCGTCGCGGTCAACAGGGAGCTGACGGCGAGGAGCCAAAAACCCGTCCTCATCGATCTCGCACGGTTCCCCATCGAGCTTCACCTGACGATCGGATACGACGATGATGGGTTCTCCGCGTCCTTCAGCGGCGCCGGAGAGGTGATCGACCTCACCTCGTGCAAGGTGGCATGGTGGCGTCGGCCAGAACAGTTCGAGTTCCCCGAAGACATCACCGATCCAGCAGGTCTGCGGTTCGCCTACGGTGAGTGCTACCACGCCGTGAGCGGCCTGTGGTCCGCGCTCGGTGCGCATTGGGTGAATCCGCCGTCGGCGGACGACGAGGCGTCACACAAGCCGTATCAGCTCGTCGTTGCAAGCGATGTCGGATTCCTGAGACCGAGGACCTTGATCACGAGCGATCCCGATGCCGCACGGTCGTTCCTCACCGACCTCGGCGACGGTCGGTCGATCTACAAGGCGTTCACGGGAACGGAGGAATCCTGGAGGGAGACCCGATCTGTGAGGGCAGATGAATGGCATATGCTCGACAGTGTCCGTTTCGCGCCGGTGATCTTCCAGGAATTCGTCCCTGCTGTTCTCGACATCCGGGTGACCGTGGTCGGGGACGATGTATTCGCTTCGTCGATCGATTCGTCTGGCGGGGACTACGAGTTCGACTACCGGGCCGAGTTGGGCAGCGCCACGATTCAGGCTCACAAGTTACCTCAGGACGTGATCGAGCACTGTCTCTCACTGACCCGCCGCCTCGGGCTGGTCTATGGAGCGATCGATCTGCGGCTCACACCGGACGGTGAGTACGTGTTCCTCGAGATCAACCCGAGCGGGCAATGGCTGTTCATGGAGGAGAGAACTGGCCAGCCGATCACGAGTGCCTTCTGCGACCTGCTCGTCGGACTCGACCAATAGAGATATCTACCGCGATCGCTCCAACGATCGTTGCGTCAGCCATCGGTTGGTCATGGGTCGGGTGGTGTTTTGCCGTTGTGGGTGGCGGTGTGGTGTCTGCGGCATATGAGGATGAGGTTGTGGAGCGCTGTTTCGCCTCCATCTGCCCAGTGGATGATGTGGTGTGCGTCACACCATGACACCGGTGCGTCACATCCCGCCCACGTGCAGCCTCCGTCTCGGTGTTCGAGTGCCCGTCTGAGTGCTGCTGGGATGGTGCGTGTTTTGCGTCCAACATCGAGGATCTCGGAGTCTGAACCCAGTACGATCGGGATGATCCCTGCGTCACAGGTGATCCTGCGCAGCGTCTCAGGGTCAACAACGGTGCCGTCGATCTCGGGTAACTGGTCGAGTTCCCGTTTCAGGACCTGATAGTCAACCGTGACCGCAATATGGGGTTTCTCGCCACCAGATGTTTGGACGGTGGTGTTGTGGTTGAGGAAGTGTGCACAGATGTCGGTGAGTGCATCAGCGTTACGTTGCGGAGCGCTACGGGTGTCTGTGGGGTCAAGATTCCCCGGGTCGGTCATTGCACGCATAGCTGTCGAGATCACATGACCCGATTCAGGGTCGAAGTCGCCAGTGGCGTTCCACATCCCGCGGTAGGACTTGTTGAAATAGAACCTGCGGCTCCTCCGCACCGATTCGGTGTCGGCAACCGCTGCCGGATAGTCGACCTGTTGTTCCCAATGCGACACCACACGACGCATATCTTTGGGACCCAGATACGACGCAACATCAGCAAACACCGCCTCATGCAGCGGGAACTCGTCAGGATGGGTGTCGCGTACCCGCGCCAGGAGTTTGACCGCGGACTGCACCACGTTCCCGGAAAGTGCTTGCTCGGTGACTGTGGGCATCTCAGTGAGGGACCGTGCGGTTTTGACGGTACCGGACGCTTCGGTAGCCGACATGCGGCACCGGTGCTTCAACCACGCCGTTGTGGAGAGTTCATACTCCGTCGACGGGATGTTGCGCCGATCGAACTCAGCGATCAACAGCAACAACCGAGCATTGGATGCATCCATCGACTCTTTCAGCGTGACAACAGCCTCTTCGAGCTCGTCATCGAACATCGCATCCATCTCAGCGACAAGGGTCTCCAAGCGGGAACCCCCAGAGGCTGTGTCACCGGAATCGTGGGCTTCGTTGTTCATACCCATAACGTATCGAACGGGTGCGACACAAACCATGCCACATCGCCCTACTTACACATATTTATCTGTTTTCTCTCGAAACTGATCGTGCAGTCACTCCTGCAGACGCACGGCGGACGCCAGTTGCTGCCCGCAATGACACCTGAGTTGTCCGGCCCATCCCGGTACGGAACGGTTCGGCTAGCGCTTCCTGGGCTTCGACGAGGTCGTTCATGTGGGCCACTGCGGTGGATGACGTGGCCGTCTTCACCGCCGGTGACGATATCGAGGTAGTCGCTGAGGCGACTTGTTGTCGGGCTCACAACACCAACGGGCATCCAACCCCTCAGCGGACGTGAGCGATCGCCGAACCCGAGCGGCCGAATACATGGAAGCGGCGCGTCCAGATCTCTATGGCATCTCCGACTGACGGACCTTGCGCATCGACGCTCATCGTGACCTCGTCCCCGCTGAGATTCACTGTGGCCAATGCGTGGTCTCCGTGGTTCTCGACGAAGGTGACGACGCCCCGCAGGCCCGCCGTCGGCACGATCTCCCATTCGTGGGGTCGCACCCCGACGGTGACCGGCCCCTCAACCCTTCCCGACCGCATCGGAAGAGCACCGGCCTTGAGCCGGATCTCGAGACCCGATGCCTCACCAGGGACGAACGACATCGGTGGTGTGCCAACGAAGCCCGCTACGAACTGGTCTATGGGCTCGTTGTAGATCTCGCCGGGGGAACCGACCTGGCGGATCTCGCCCCCTTCCAACACCGCGATGCGGTCGGCCACGGCCATTGCTTCCTCCTGGTCGTTCGTCGCATACAAGGTGGTGACACCGTACCCCCGCTGGAGCAGGAGGATCTCGGAACGCATCATGCGGCGATTCGCGTAGTCCATGCTGGCAAGCGGCTCGTCGAGGAGGAAGACAGACGGACGGCGCACCAGTGCTCTCGCTGCTTGGACGAGCTGCTGATGACCCACTGCCAATTCGTTGGGCATCCGCTCGAGGAATCGCTCGATCGCAAGCGCCCGCGTTTCGGCAAGGACGCGCCGGTCGACCTCGGCACGCTTGATTTGACGAGCCTCCAGAGGGAACGACACGTTCTTGCGGACCGACAGGGACGGGATGAGGGCATTGCCCTGGAACACCATCGCCACGTCACGCTTGGCCGGTGGCGTCTTCGTGACAACTTCACCGTCGAAGAGGACCTCCCCACCCGTCACCGTGTCGAGACCGGCCACGGCCCTCAGCAGGGTTGTCTTGCCACTGCCAGACGGTCCGATCACGACGAACAACTCAGCGTCCTCTATCGAAAGTGTGACATCGCGCACGACGACAACACCGGAGAAGGCCACCGTCACACGGTCGAGCAGAATGCTCGTCATAGCTCCAGCGTACAGGCAACCGGGCCGGCGCGTGTCGGATCCATCCGAGGGATCTCACCGGTTCGCACCGCTGCGCGCAGCTTCATCGAATGCACTGCGGCCCAACTCCTCAGGGAGTGAGCA
>JBDLIR010000146.1:0-5485 GCA_039714815.1 Actinomycetota bacterium
TCTCCCCCGGCTTGCCGGGGGAGATGTCGAGGAACGAGACAGAGGGGGAAACCAAGTCGTACCACTCAGCTCGCACACAAGCTCAGTGGATCATCATGGTCTCCCCCTCCGACCTCGCTGCGCTCGGCCACCTCCCCCACTCCGTGAGGGAGGGAAAGAAGCATTCGGACTTCGGCTGACGGCTTCCCTTTACGATCTCACTGCGGGGGCTGGGGGAGACTTCGCCACAGCAGGGCTCTCATCGGTGTCTGCAGGAAGAGACCATCCGAGTGTGATCACCACAACGAGGAGGAACGGCATCACCTGAGATCTCTGGCGTGCAAGAAGCCCGATGTTGTTGAAGGAGCTGAACGCGATCACGAAACCGATGGTGAAGACGAACGCGTACAGAACATAGGGATGACTTCGGATGTGTCTCAGGTTCTTGAGTATCGGGATCAGTCGCCACAGGAGAAGCCCCAGGAGCAACATCCCCTCCATGGAGGAGGCCATCACCTGTGGAGTCCCGGCTTCGGTCGGGAATGGACGGAAGAGTACCTTCACGAATCCCGCGGGGAACTCCGCAGGGCTGCTGATGATTCCACCTTCGACCCCTGAGCCTCCTCCGCTGGTGTTCTTCTCGACGTTGCCGATGACGCGTTCGATGCCATCTGTCGTTGAGATACCTGAAGAGAAATCGATGCCGAAGTTCATTGCAGCCACAACCGTGGCAGCGACGAGGACGGAGCCGGTCGCAGCGATCGCGACCAGGCGCTTGATCGAGAACTTCTCGCCTTTAGCACGCTTCCTGAAGATGATCGCAACAGCGAGAGAGCTCACGAGGATCAAGGCGACATGTGGGCGAACGGCGGCTGCGCCCGCGACGCCAACACTGAATATCGTGAGCCATCTCAACCGGTGGTCCTTCAGGAGTCCAGCAGCACCGTATGAGGCAAGCCCCAGAAACAGGAACATCAACGACTCCTTGCCGATGCTCGATGGCCAGTACACGATGGTGGGAAGGAAGAACACACCGGCCGCGTACCAGCCCAGCCGTCCCGAGCGATCGCCCTGTCTGAAAGCGGCATAGAGCAGCAGCTGGCCAAGGAACGCGATCGTCGCGAACAGGAAGAACCCTCCGAGGAACGTCGGCACATGTGGGACATACAGGAACGCCGTGGTAGCGTCGACGAACGTGGTCCCGATGGCCATCTCGGGTACCTCGAATCCCCGCCACACGGCGACCAGGATGTTCCCTGCTCCGTGGTAACCGGTTGCATCCCCGGATCCGCCGTAGACGAACTCGAGTACTCCCCATCGTGCTGTCGAGGCGATCAGCTTGACGAGGTAAGCGACTATGACGACCGAGGGCAACCACGAACGGTCTGCATCCGCCGCGATCCGTGGAGCGATCACTGTTACAACGAGGAGCCCCCCAGCGGCGTACATCGCGGTGGACGCCTCCGCGTACCCGAGCAGAAGCCCAACCGCAGAGCCGATGGCCAGCAAACCGATGAGGACCCACGCGGCGCTCCGCGTCATAGGAGTTCAAGGTCGCTCAGGGAGAGATCCCATGTGGAGAGCCTCTTGACATCGATACCCAACTCACGCAAGGGGCGAACCATCAGCGTCAGGCCCGCCCGAGGCACCTGGATGAGACCTGCTCGAGTCGCCGCGGCCCTTTCCGGGGTTCCTTTCGAGAAGAAAGCCCCGACGTAGCTCGTCTTCGCTACCCGTCGGCAGCGGTTGATCGCCTGCCTCATCCCATCACCGTACACATCGGACACGAGTAGTTCGCGCCGGGATCCACGAAATGCAAGTCTCGCTATGGCTGTGGCTCCCGCACGATCGACCTGTACGTACCGCGCCGTGGGATGAGAAGTGAACCGCCAGGCGTGATAGTCGGTCGATCGTGGTGTTCGGAGCCCGAGTGGATCTCGGTCCGGAGTGATACGTGGGCCGACTGCGGTCGCCGGTTCGATGAAGTCCGACGGGACGGGAAGTGCGTCGGGATCTCCACCTCTCCTCAAGATCCCCTTCGCCGGCGATGCGATAGGTCGGAGAAGCCCGACCTCGGACCACCCCATCTTCAGGTATCCGGCCCCCGAGCGGGGATTCGGCGTGTTGAAGATCAGGTCCACACCGTCGTCAGTGGCTGCGTCGATGGCGGCGAGGGTCAGTGTCTTGAAGATCCCCCTGCGACGGAAGTCGGCGTGTGTTGCCGTGTCGACCGCGCGTACACATCGCAGGGTCCGGCCATCCGGGGTGTTGAGCTCCCAACGCATGAACGCCCGAAATCCCGTGATCGTGGGACCGATATGTGATACGAGCATGAGCGACCGTCCGAATGGGTTGTCGAAATGCTTCCATCCAAAGAGCTCCGGCGTTCGCCGTAAAGATGCCGTTTCTCCGAGAGAGTCCTTGAGGAGTTCGAGGACCGCGGGGAGGTCACGGTCGGCGAACAGGCGTACCGACATGGTGCCGTCATCCACGGAGCACCTCGTCATAGACGGCCTCCGTGTCGCGAACCATGCGCTCGATCCCATGGCGCTCTTCGACCAGTGCACGACCGTTGGCTCCGTACGCAGCAGCGGTAGCGGGGTTGTCGATCATCCATGCGATCGCCTGTGCCATGGCGTCAGGGTCTCCCGGGGGAACGAGGATGCCGGTCTCACTGTCGCGGACGATGCTCGGAACTCCCCCCACAGAGGTTGCGACGACGGGACGTCCGAGGGCGAGGGCTTCGAGAATCGTGACGGGCAGGCCTTCGACGTCTGCCGGGTTTGCGTACACGTCACACGCCGCGATGAACGCGAGCGCATCCTCGCGCCTCCCGAGAAACCGGATGCGCTGCGAAACTCCGAGATCCGCCGCCATCGTGCGGATCTTGTCGAGGTCACCTTCGGTCTTCTCCCCACCTATGGATACGATCTGGATGTCCTTGCGGGTCCCGGCGAGGCTTGCGGCAGCGGCAACGAGCATCGCGTGCCCCTTCAGTGGACGGATGTTGCCCACGTGAACGACGAGATGCTGTGCGTTGGTGAGACCGAGGTCCTTTCTCACATTTGTGGTGTCGACGTTGAACCCGACATCGACACCATTGGGAATGACCTGCTTGGAGGGTGAAGGGTAGCTGTCGATGGAGTCGGCCACGGCCTCAGAGACGGCGATCGCGGCAGCGTTGCGAGAGTACGTGGCGCGGTTAATCATGCGGACGGGCATGCGGTACGAGGTAGCG
Source organism: Actinomycetota bacterium (assembly GCA_039714815.1). GTDB lineage: Bacteria > Actinomycetota > Acidimicrobiia > Spongiisociales > UBA5794 > JAMBLL01. The sequence goes on from JBDLIR010000146.1 coordinate 3,218, forward strand.
AGATTGTGTTCCGTGTATACCACGGGAACGCGTTGCGTCAACCGCGCAACCGCACCCATCGACGGAAGATGGGCATGCACGATCGATGCATCCCACTGTCTTGTGAGCCTGGCGAAACGCCATGCGCTCGCGGGTGTCATCCCGCGTTTGGAACCGAAGCACTCAACAGGTATCCCCTGGTCGAGTAGCGGTTCGACGAGTTGATCCTTCCACGGGAGGGCATAGGCAACCCGGTAGTCGAACCGGTCGCGATCCCAGAACCGGCAACCCTCGACGATGAGCTTCTCCGCGCCCCCGATGCCGAGACCCTTGATCGCTACGACGACCGTGGGTCGCTGAGGGTTCATCGCTGCTCGGTGACGGACTCCATCAGGTCGTTGAGCCCTTCAGAGAACGAGACCTGAGGCTCCCAGCCGAGCACCTCGCTGATCTTGGCCGACGAGACGAGTGCAGGGGGAACATCGCCAGGCCGTGCGGGTGCGTACACGATCTCGGTCGGGAACCGCTGTATGACCGTCTCCGCGAGTTCCTTGATCGTGATGGGCTCTTGTGCGACGGTGTTGAGCGCGATACCGGAGACATCCGAAGTGCAGGCGAGAGAGAACGCACGCGCCAGATCGTTCACGTGGACGAACTGTCTGCTCTGGCTGCCGTCGCCCATGATCGTTATCGGGTCGCCACGGCGCGCTCTGTCGATGAAGATGCGAAAGACCGAGTTGGGGCGCAGTCCGGGCCCGTAGGCGGTGCCAAGTCGGAGTGCCAACGCAGAAAGCCCTCGTAGCTTGGCTGCCGCGAGGAGCATCTGTTCGCCACCGAGTTTGGTGATGTTGTACGGATGGTCCGGGTTGCGGGGGTGGGACTCATCCATCGGTTCGTACTCCACCTCCCCGTACACCTCCCACGTCGATGCGTACACCACGCGCGCACCGGTTTCGACTGCTGCGTCGACGATATGGGAGGTGCCGCCAACGTTGACTTCAGCGGCGAGGGATGGCTGCTCTGCTGCCAGGTAGACATCGCCGATCGCTCCGATGTGGCAGACGACATCCATTCCGGCGACGCTGGCGTGAACACCCTGTGCGTCGCGCAGGTCGCCTGTGATCGTTGGGAACGGCTCCCCGTCTGCTTCTACGAGGTCGAACCCCGTGACGTCGTGGCCCTCTTCGAGGAGGTGCCTCGCAACATGACGGCCAACGAACCCTGACGCGCCGGTAACAAGTACTTTCATCGCTGCTATCCCACCCGATCCATCGATGTGTTTCCACATTCCTTCAATCCGTGAGCCTAATGTAGTACGCCATTGGGTGCAGGGCTAGCGAAATATCGAGTCCCTGCGATGCGCATCGACGAAGGGGTAGGAACGATGATCAGCCCAGACCACCGGGCGTTCATGCCGTGAGCGGACCAGGGCCCAAGAGCACCGCCAGGTTGCTCGCAAAGAGCGTGTTCGCTGCTGCGGACCTCGTTGTGAGGGACCGTCCCGGACCGCGAATCTTGATCTACCACCAGGTCGGCGCCGGGCTTGGCCGCCAGATGGAGGTATCCGAGCAGCAATTCTCTCGTCAGATCGACTGGGTGCAAGCAAACGGCGATGTAGCCAGTCTCGGTCCTGCGATCGATGACCGGGCACGTGAAGGAGTTGAGCGGACGTTCGTTCTGACCTTCGACGATGGGTACCGGGACGTGTTCGAGCGAGCGTGGCCCTTACTCAGGGATCGAGGTTTGCCATTCACACTCTATGTGACGACGAACCCTGTCGAGTCTGGTGTCCCGCTCACCGCCGGGGGTGCCGCCGATCCGCTCACATGGCCCCAGATCAACGAGATGCTCGAGTCCGGGCTGATGACCCTCGGTGCTCATACCCATACACACCCGGATCTCACGGCGATCGACGCCGGGACGATCCGGGAAGAGATCGAGCGGTCCAACGAGTTGATCCTGTTGCGGACAGGGGTCGAGGCCCGCCATTTCACGTATCCATGGGGATACTGGTCCAGGGTCGCCGATCCGGTCGTTCGTGAAGCCTATGACACCGCCACACTCGGGAGCGGGCAGGGAATCACAGCTGGCACGGATCCGTACCTCGTCAACCGCATCCCTGTCCAATTGAGCGATGGCTTCACATTCTTCAAACGCAAGATGAAAGGTGGCATGAGGCTCGAAGACGTCGTGCGACGCAGACTCACCGGGTATAGGGGACCGTAGATCGGGAATCTTGACCCAGGAACGCCTCTGAGTTCGTCTACGGATCGATGTTCGAGCCGGTCT
>JBDLIR010000147.1:0-5484 GCA_039714815.1 Actinomycetota bacterium
GGAGGTGGCCGAGCGCAGCGAGGTCGGAGGGGGAAGCCATGATGATCCACTCAGGTTGCGCGCGAGCTGAGTGGTACGACTCGGTTTCCCCCTCTGTCTCGTTCCTCGACATCTCCCCCGTCCAAAGAGCCGGGGGAGAGAAGAGGAAAGCGGAAGGCGGAGTTCGTTCAGTCTTTCGTCGGGCGGACGGGGAGTCCCCCGGCCCGGTAGCACGCATCGATCAGCGACATCGTCGCGACGCCTTCGTCGGCCGTCGTCGGGAACGGCGCACCGAAAGCAACAGCGTCTCTGAACGCGATCAGCTGCGATTCATAGGTCGAACCTGGAAGCACCGGTATGTCGACTACGCCGTCACGCGAGCGAATCTGGAGCGATGCGCCGGCTTGGGGTGCGAGCGGGTTGTCGACGTACATCGTTGCATCACTCCCGACGATCTCGATCGACGCGTTGTGGCCAGGCTCATCCGAGACCATCGAACCGAATATGGTGCCGGTGACGCCCGATGGCCAGGACAGCTCAGCTCGCATACTCCCGTCGATATTCGGCACCGGGCACTCGGCGTGAGCATCGTCAACAGTGGGTTCGCCGTCGATCGCCCACCGAACCCAACTCGCCGGGTAGCAGCCGATATCCATCATCGCGCCGCCGCCGATCGAAAGATCCCAGCGGATATCGGTCTCAGGGATGGCCGATGCGTGAACCTCGAACCGGGCATCGATGCGTTCGATGGTCCCGAGGATCCCCGCATCGAGGACAGATTGCATCTGGGACACAAGCGGGTGATAGCGCCAGTGGAATGCCTCCATGACGACGACGTCCGCGCCCGCAGCAGCATCAGCCATCCGGGCGGCGTCGGTGGCATTTGCAGCGAACGGCTTCTCGCACAGGACGTGCTTCCCTGCCTCTATCGCGGCGATCGTCCACTCCCTGTGGAGAGACGCTGGCGTCGCTATGTACGCAGCGTCGACCTCATCGGAGCCGATCATCTCGGCATACGACCCGAACGCCCGCGGAATAGACCAACGATCCGCAGCTTCGTTCGCTCGACCATGGTCTCTCGCCGCAACGGCCGACACCGTGACTCCCGGCACAGACCGGGCAGGATCAACAACCGCAGCTTGGGCAATCCGGGACGCAGCAACAAGACCGATACGAATGTTCATGAGAGAAGAATAGCTATCAGCCGTCAGCCATCAGCCGAGGAGAGAACACAGAGCAGAGAGCACTCAGAAGGAAATCCGAAGTCCGAAGTCCGAATTCCAAGAGCGCAGCGGGTCTAAGAGCGAGCCCTGCGAGCGGATCCGCGAGCGCAGCGAGCTTCACGCTAAGACCGTGTGCTCCGGGATGTCGATGGGGTCACGGTAGATCGAGAAGAAGTCCATCGGTACGTCGGTATCGAAGTCTGCGCGTTCGCTAGTGATCCATCGGGCCATCATGGATGCGATCACCTGGGATTCCTTGAACCCGTGGCCTGAGAACCCGTTCACGACGGCGAATCCCTCGATCGCCGTCGGCCCGACGATCGGGAGGACATCCTGACGGTTCACCGTGTACAGCGAGGCCATCCCGCCTGGGACGCCGACATGCGGCAGGTCGGGCAACCGATGATGGAGTGCGTGGATCTTCGTGTCGATGAACGACCTATCCGCTGACTGGTTGTAGCGATCAGGATCTGCTGTCTCGAGTTCGTCCTCCTCGAGCAGCGATCCGAGGATGATCTGCCCGTCTCCTGCTTCGGGACGGAAGTACACACCGCCGGGAGCATCGCACGTCACCGGTATCGGTCGAGGAACTTCCTCAGGTAAGGCTCTGTAGATCACCTGAACCCTTGTCGGCACGAGTTCCCAGGGAACGTCGAGGCCTGCCATCGCGCTGATGCGGTTACACCACGGTCCCGCAGCGTTCACGATCATGGGAGCATCGATCGCTGAACCGTCGGTGAGCACCACCCCCGTTGCACGGCCTGCCGTCACGTTCACATCGACGACCTCCGATCGCATGCGGACATCGGCACCTGAGGCCCTGGCCGCCGTAGCGACATCCAGCAAGGCTCCCGTCGCGTCGAAGAATCCGGTGTCGCGCTCGATGAGGAACGCGTCACCATCTCCACACTCGTGTTCTATCTCACCGGTGAGGTCAAAGGGAACCATGCACGCCGAAAGACCCGGATACAGCTTCTTGAGATCTGACGCATCGACTATTATCGCGTCGATGCCTTCGGCTGTGAGCCTGTCTCTATCCGCTTCCACCTCGGCGACACTGTCGTGCATCATCCACAGGACGCCGATATCGTGGAGTCTCCCGACCGGTTCGCTCAATCGGGTGTACTCGGCCCAGTTTCGCCAGATGATGTTCCCATCGCGCGCTACCCGGATGCTCTCGAGTTTCGAGTAGCGCTGCCTGGTGATCGCTGAAGAACCGCCGGTCGAACCCTCCCCCAGGCCTGCGCCTTTCTCGAGAACGACAACCCTCAGGTTGCTCCTTCGTGCGATCTGATAGGCGATCGACATGCCGATGATCCCGCCACCGACGATCACCACATCGGCAGTTTCTCGAGCCACGCAGCACCTCCGCTAGTCGACTTCTCCAAGATACGCCTTACGAGGGTCTTCGTTGGCGAGAAGATCCTCAGCCGTGTCGTCCTCCCCGAGGCGCCTTTCCCCAGGGAGGGACGCTCACGGAGGACGCGGCCTGGTGGTTCGGTACAGCGACATCAAGGAAACGGTCGGTCTCTCAGCCTCTGACACGCTGATCGAACAACCATCGCCACAGCGCGAGAGTGCCGGCCCTGTCAGGCCGGCACTCTCGTCGTCAGGTCGATTACTTCAGATCAGAAACTCGCAAGCACGTACTCATCGAGATCGAGGTTGGGGGTCGCCCCACCGTCGTAGGTCGCGATACGGAAACTCGCCGCAGCCGGCTCACCGGCATCGATGAACTCGTACGGGCCACCATGACCGTCATAGTCGATGTCGTCGCCCGCAGCGATCAGATCCTTACACTCGGCAAACGACGTACACGCCGTCCCGTCCTTGGTCACACCGTTGATCTCGGCAGCGATGAGCAACGGATCATCCGAACCCGCCACCTCGGCAGCCAAAGCAACAATAACAACCGAGTCGTACGTCTCTGCGCCATAGGCAAAGACACCCTGAACACCACCCTCATAGGCGCCATCCAACCGGCCGGTGAAGTCCTCGATCGATGAGAGGTCAACCGAAGGCTCGGTACCCCTCATACCCGCAATGATGGACGGATCAGACAACTCCGCTCCGATACCACCAATGTTGCCATCCACACCCCAGACGTTCTTATCAACCGGACCAATACCTCGCTCATGCATCGTGGTGAGAATGTTGGCCGACTCCTGGAAACCAATCACGACAATCGCATCAGGATCAGTCTCCACGATGGCATCCACCTCGGCATCGAAGTTCTCCGTATCCACAGCGTATGCAGTGAACGGATCCACAGTACCGCCAGCCGCCTCGAAGTTCGCCTTGAAATCATCCGCAAGACCCTGACCATACGACTCCTGGCGATACAGCACAGCAACCGTCTCATTCCCCTGCGCCAACACCTGATCAGACAGAACCTTCGCCTGAAGCACATCCGACGGAGCAGTACGGAAATACAACCCATTGTCGTTATACGTCGTGAAGTCCTTCGACGTGTTCGCAGGTGAGAACTGGATCACATTATTCCCCGTGATCTTGTCGATCACCGTCTTAGACACCGCCGACGAAGCAGCACCCATGATCGCATCCACCTTCAAACCGAACAGACGATCGACCTCAGGATTGGCAATATCCTGATTCGTATCCCCAGAATCGCCCTCCTCAAGCACCATATCGTTCCCAAGCACACCACCAGCAGCATTGATATCAGCAAGAGCAAGACGCGCCCCAGCAACCTCAGGCGGCCCCAAGAACGCCAAATCACCCGTAACCGGCAACAACGTCCCAATCGTCAACACACCATCAACAGAAGACCCACCAGCAGCCTCCGTCGTATCCGGAGCAGCCTCAGTCGTGGTCGCTGCTTCCGTCGTATCCGTAGCAGCCTCCGTCGTATCCGTAGCCGCCTCTGTCGTTTCCGTCGTCTCGTCACCTGATGCCACGGTGGTTGCCGTTTCATCCGTATCTGCTGATGAGCACGCGGCGAGCACCAGCACGAGAGCCATCAACATCAAAACGATGTTTCGTCTTCGTGGTCTCTTGTTCATTCGAAGTTCCTCCCGTTGTCGGTCTTTTCGAGCACAGCTACTCGCTGCACGCTGGTGCAGCGTATACATCATCTCGCCCGGTGGCAACACGCAGCGGAAAACTCGGTACCGTTAGATCAGATGACAGAGCCAACCCATACCAGACAGGGTCGCCAGAGACAGCGACTGACCGCATCAGTAACCGACCTCGATGTCACCAGACAGAGGGCCCTGTTGATCGGTCTGGTTCGCTCGCGCAATGACAGGGCGCGGGGCGAGGCGAGTCTTGAAGAACTCGCTCTACTCACGGACACTGCCGGGTCAGATCCCGTCGAGCTTGCGCTCGTGAGAAGAGAACGCCCGGATGCCGCGACCTTCATTGGCAAGGGCAAGCTGTCAGAGCTCGTGGCGATATCGCATGCCGAAGACATCGACGTCGTCGTCTTCGACAACGACCTCTCCCCGGCACAGCAACGCAACCTTCACCAGGCGTTCAAGTGCGACGTCGTAGACAGGGTGGCGCTGATCCTCGATATTTTTGCCCAGCACGCACATACGAAGGAGGGCATGCTTCAGGTCGAACTCGCCCAGCTGAGATACCGTCTCCCCCGCCTGCGGGGTCGTGGCATCGAGTTGAGCCGTCTCGGCGCTGGCATCGGGACACGCGGCCCGGGTGAGACCAAACTTGAGACAGACCGCAGACGCATCCTCGATCGCATTCGCAAGATCGAACGTGAGCTCAAGAACGCGAGCAGATCCCGCAGGACGAGAAGCAAGCGAAGGCGAAGCTCGGGTGAACCCGTGCTCGCCATCGTGGGATACACCAATGCAGGGAAGTCAACGCTGTTCAACAGGCTGACCGATGCAGGCGTTCTCGTGGAGGATCAGCTGTTCGCCACGCTTGATTCGACCATCCGCAAGCTTGCGCTTCCGCACGGTCATGAAGCTCTGGTCTCTGACACGGTCGGGTTCGTCCGGGACCTCCCCCACGAACTCGTGGAGGCTTTCATGTCCACGCTCGAAGAGATCGCCGATGCCGACCTCTTGATTCACCTCGTAGACGCCTCTGATGCCGACCCCGACCATCAGCTCAACTCGGTGAGGATCGTTCTCTCCGAGATCGGCGCGGATGGCGTCGATGAGCTGATGGTCTTCAACAAGATCGATGCTGCTGATGAACCGACGGTTCGCCGTCTGCGAGCACTGCATCCCGAGGCCGCGTTCGTCTCAGCGGTGAACGGGGAAGGCATCGACGGTCTTCTCGACGCGGTCGTCGCCTG
>JBDLIR010000148.1:0-5478 GCA_039714815.1 Actinomycetota bacterium
ACTGGTCTCGTACGTTGGACAGAATGCGTGTACGGTCATCCATAGCGACAACAAGAGGGATCTGGGAATGCTCACTGTCTCGGTACTGGGACCGGTCTCAGTGTCGCTCGACGGCACAGCCACCGAAATCGGAGGTGCACGCGTGCGCGCCGTCCTCGCCGTTCTCGTCGCTCACCTCAACGAGGTCGTTTCAACAGATCGGCTTCTCGAAGAAGCGTGGGACGGTGCCCCTCCCCGCAGCGGCATCAACGCCCTGCGTGTCCAGATCAACGCGCTTCGCGCGCTTCTGGGGCCCGAGGCAGGAGTGCTCGAGACCGCGAGCCCTGGATATCTGATCCACCTCAGCGAAGACCAGGTCGACGCGACACGGTTCGAGTCCATCGTCGCCTTCGCCGAGCAGACGAAAGACTCGAACGTCGAGCGGGCATCCGAACTGCTCGACGAAGCTGAGAGCCTGTGGAGGGGACGTCCGTATGACGATGTCGAGGGCGAGTTCGCCGACACCGAACGTCGGCGGCTCGCCGTCGTGCGTGAAGCGGCGCGGGCCTGTCGATTCGAGGTCGAACTGAGTCTCGGGAGACACCATCACGTGCTGTCCTCGATCGATGATGCCATCGAGGAGGCGCCGTACGAAGAACGCTTGTGGCGTTCCAAGATGGTGGCCCTGTACCGCGATGGAAGACATGCCGATGCGCTGCGCGTCTTCCGCGAGTTGGGTGATGCGCTTGCCGATATCGGATTGGATCCATCCCCGGCATCGGCAGCCCTCGAACTTCAGATTCTCAACCATGACCCCGACCTCAGCGAGACGCAACGTCGAGCTACGAATGTGCCGTCGCCAACGACGTCATTCATCGGGAGAGAGGCGCTGGTCGCTCTGGTGGAGGCCCGCATCAGCGAGTTTCGATGCGTCTCGCTGCTTGGAGCGGGGGGAATCGGCAAAACTCGAGTAGCTATCGAGTCCGCACATGCTGTAGCGCCCGACATGGGTGGCGGCACCTGGTTCGTCGACCTCACAACCCTGCGCGACCCGGATTCGGTCCCGACACTCTGCGCCTCTCAACTCGGCCTGTTCGTGCCGTCCGGGTCGTCGGCGCTCGACATGATGATCAACTGGGGCGCGACACCGGATCGACTGCTCATCGTCGACAACTGCGAAAGGGTCGCCGGGGCGGCAGCAGACCTGGTTACGGCACTGCTCGCCGGGTGTCCCGACCTCACTGTCATCACGACCTCGAGGGTCCGCCTGGGCGTCCCTGGTGAGCAGATCGTGCAGTTGAAGCCGATGCGGACACGGCGCGACGATGAACATGAACCGGAACCGAGCGACGCTGCTGCTTTGCTCATCGAACGCGCACTCCAGTCACAGCCCGAACTCGATCTCGATGGTGAGCAGGACACGATCGAGGAACTCGCCAGCCTGCTCGAGGGCATGCCCCTCGCTCTGGAACTCGCAGCAGCCAAACTCCGGCACATGGCTCCAGCCGAGCTGCTCCACAAGCTCGGTGGCCACTTCGATGTACTGGAAGACCCATCTCGCACCGACAGCCCTCACCGCAGAGCTCTCAACACGACCCTCGAATGGAGCTGGGATCTCCTCGGCGCCGACGCCGCACCGGCATGCTCGATCCTGTCACTGTTCCGGGGAGGGTTCACGCACGTCAGCGCAGGGGCCGTCCTTCCTGAAACGATCGACACGGACGCGGTCATCGCGGAACTCATCGACGCATCGCTTCTCAACATGCACACACACGCCGGTGCGACCCGATTCAGCTTCCTCGAGTCCATACGGCTGTTTGCTATCGGCAGGATCGCGAAGGATTCCGACTCCATCTACAGGAGACGTCATGCCGAGTACTTCGCAGAGGTCGCCACAGCTAGCCACATGCAACTTCGCAGCGCCGACCAGGCGCAGGTGAGATCTGCCCTCGTTGCGGAGAGCGCCAACTTGAGAGCAGCCATTCACTATGCAGCGCAACTCGCCGACAACGACCTCGAGGTGAAGATCGCCGCCAACGCGGGCAACTTCTGGTTCGAGACCGGCCAACTCGACCTCGGACGATCGATCCTGACGGACGTGCTCGCCAATCAGGATGCCAGCGAGCCTGTCGAGTCGCTCCCGGAACTCTGTCGAAACCTCGTGGAGCTGAGCCTGTGGAGCGGCGCCATTGACGATGCCCGACGCTTCCTCGAATACGAAGCGTCGCTCGTGGACCGATCCGAATCACGCGTCGACGCCGCGGAACTCCGTGGGAGCAAAGCTCTGTTCTCGTTCATCGTCGGCGACTATGCATCGTCGTACGACGAAATGTCGATGATGCTCAGCGACGATGCCCCAGCGCGCGGTGTTCCCCGAGCATACGCGATGGCAAGCATCGCGTATCTCTTGCTGCGGATGGGCGAACGCGAGCGAGCCGTCGAAGCCATCGAGCGAGCGACAGAGATGGGCTCGGACTTCGGCAAGGAGGCGGTCACGGCCATGCGCTCGGACTTCGAAGGGTGGCTCGCATTCCACGATGGGCACCTTGCCGCTGCCGAGTGGGAATGGTCGATCGGCGAACAGGCGTATGAAGCCCTCGAGCTGTACCCGATGATGGCTGACATGCGCCAGCTGCGCGCATGGGCGGCGATCGAGCGCGGCGACGAGCATGCTCGCGGCTTGCTTGCGAGTGCGAACCAATTGATGGCCGACTATGCGCTTCGGCCATTCGTGATCAGGGGGAACATCCTCATGGCCGCTGCGAACTCCCATGCCGAGCCTCGTGCAGCACTCGATCGCCTCAGGAAGGAGCTCGAGGGCGCTGCACGGATCCAGTCTCGTACCGCGGCTGTGTGGGGGCTCGTGTACGCCTCGCGGTGCGAGACGATGCTCGGCAACCAGGATGCTGCGACGGCTCTTGCCGACCGTGCGAACACACTGCGCGCCAGGGTTCCTTTGGTATGGCCCGATTGGCTCACGGATCCCCTACTCCTTCGCCAGCCTGTGACCGACGATGACTCGACCGACCGTGAGATCATCGATGCTGCGCTCGCTGAGATCTAGATGTCCGCTATGCCCAACCGTTCCACCATGTCCTCGTCCGTCTGAGCTACGTGGGTCGGGGGCACATACATGGTCGTAGCACGCGAGACAGGGGCTTCCGCCAGAGTCGCGACCGTGGCTTCGTCGATTCGCGGCGGGAATCCGATGATGCCCGCGGCCTCGTACATGACGATCTGGTGATCGGGTGGATACATCTCTGAGAGCCGTTCAGCGAGGACGGGGAGAAACGCCCGTTCAGGCTCTGTTGCGCCGAATTCCTGGCCGATTGCACCCATCTGCCACAGCACGAGCGGAACCGAGGTATCGATCGAGCGACGGCGAATGAGGAAGTCGGTCGCACTGAACATCTGGATACCTTCGCGCCCGGGGTCGACGCCCAGATCTGCATAGAGCGCGTCGGCCGCTGAGATTCCGGGCAACATCAGCGCCTTGACGCCGTTTGCGTTTGCTCTGGCGATCATCTTTGGACCCGGGTCGACGAAGACTCCCGGATGGCCGTAGAACACCACGCACACGTGGCGTCCCGCATCGACCTCGGCAAATACCCGATCGACCATCGCTGCATACGTCAGCCTGCGATTCTGATCAGGGGAGTAGAGACCCCCCAGGTCGATCGACTCCGACGCGAGGCCTTCGATCATCCTGGCCGTGATCGTGTCAGGCACCACATACAAGACGACATCGGCGGCGACGATGGCCGACCGGCTCTCGGGAGTCAACTGGGTACCACCGCGCATGCCTGACCCCACCACGACGAGAGAACTCACGTCTTCGCTCTTCCGCTCAGGTAGACCGCACCCATATAGGTCCAGGACCTCCCGGGTTCTCCACCCTGTGGAGTTCTACATCAACAGCCCGATACACCGCCTGCCAGTCTCCCTGTCCAAGGAGAACGGCAGCATGCCAGGGAAGCCCTGCAATGCGTGCCGTTCGATACGGATCCTGCCAGAAGTCAGCGGTCATCACGCAGCAGTAATCTTCGGTGCTCGCAAGCGACGCCAGAAAATCGCTCAGCGGATGGATGGCATCAGAGAACTTGCCCGCATACGTTGCCTCGTCAACTTCGATGTCCGCGAGCATCTCTTCAGGCCCGCACGCGAACTCAGAATCAGATGTGGTTTCGGAATTGTCAGTCACTGGATTGTCCTCTCTATTTCGGTTTGATACGGGTTCTTCGAAATCGTCCTCAGCCGGTTCCCACGCCTCGATGACCGTTCGGTCTATCCACCCGAATCCGACCTTCCAGTCCCATGGCCGGCCGTATTGCGTTCGCGGATACTGGTACGGTCCCAACCGCTGGGCAGCATCCCGGATGGCGTTTCTGATCTCCAGCGCCGTCCCATTCGTCTTGCCTGCGATCTTCGCTGCGAAGCCCGCAACGAGCGGTGTGGCCGCAGACGTTCCAGAGAATCGATTCCAGATGTCGCCATCGGGGGACTGGTCGTCCGATGCCCCATCCACTCCGGAGATGTCGGTCGATGTGACGAGGAGTCCGCGTGCCACAACGTCGATGCCCGTTCCGTACCGACTCTCCCAACGTTTCGGCTCGCCAGCGACTCCCGATAGGTCCATCGATACACGCCGGAGGGGTCCGAGCGGGTCTGATTGATCGACCATGGCTGCACCGACGCCGATGACGTTGCCGTACTTTGCGGGATACAGCACGAAATCTGCTCTGTCATAGTCGCCCCACTCTCGATTCCCGGTTCCTGCGACGATGACCGTTCCGGCGATGTCGGCTTCAGATACGGCATTGGTGAGGGTCCTGGCCGGGGGGAAACCTGCGACCGAGATACTGATGACCTTGCATCCGTTTGCCACGGATGCCTTGATTCCGTCGACGAGGTGTTCGAGTTCAGCGGGGATCTGACCACTCGTTCGGTAGATGGATATCGGAACGAGGTCTGCCGTTGGCTCAATTCCTCCTTCTAGCCATCCATCGATCCCAGGCCGGGCGCCGATGAGACCAGCACACAAGGTCCCGTGAGCATGAGCGTTCACGATCCCAACTTCGTCGTTGTCCTCGACCTCGTTGAGGCGGGGTTGACCGAACGGCAGCTTGGCAGACGCATGGTTGAGGTCGAACTCCCCGTCGAGCACAGCAACGCTGACCGTTGTTGCATCCAACGCCGGCGGGACTGCGGGTGCAGGCTGGACCACGGGTGCAGGCTGGACCACGGGTCCGGGCGAGTCCGTCGGGGAGTCGATTGATCGTGTAGCGCCAGTTGCGAGATCATTCGGAAATGACACGTACCAGTCCGGCTCCGCGACCAGGCCGACATCCGGGTCGATATCCATGGATGCCAGGTGCTCGATCAGCCAAAGCGCTGGCCCCGGTTCGCCCATGTAGTCCTGAAACTCCTCGCTGGGTCGTTCCACTGGTTCGGATATGAGCGACGAGTAGACACGCCGCGAGCGATCGCCGATGGTCGCGC
>JBDLIR010000149.1:0-5425 GCA_039714815.1 Actinomycetota bacterium
CCTCGAACCGTCCCGTCTCGCTCCCGCCGACATGATGCGAGCTTCGCTGATCGGTCTGAGAACGCGTCGACTTCGGTCGATCCTCTCAGGCTTGGGGATCGTCATCGGCATCGCAGCGATGGTCGGCGTTCTCGGTCTGTCCGAGTCGTCGAAGTCGGATCTGCTCGCTCAACTCGATCAGTTGGGAACGAACATGTTGAGAATCGAAGCAGGTACGGGAATCGGCATCGGCAGCGGAGAACTTCCCGAGGAGTCGATCGCAATGGTCTCCCGGATCTCCCCGGTCGAACAGGTCGCTTCGATCAGTGAGACCGAAGCAAGCGTGTACAGGAACGACCTTGTCCCATCGGGTCAGACGGGCGGGATATCGGTCAAGGCCGTCGACGCGAACCTGCTTGCGACGCTGCAAGGCCAGATGGACTCAGGGATCTTCCTCGATGAGGCCGCAAATGATCTTCCCGTCGTCGTGCTCGGCTCGGTCGCTGCCGAACGCCTCGGGGTGACCGATGGCGCCAGTGGCACGGTGGTGTGGCTCGGTGACGCGTGGTTCTCCGTGGTTGGCGTCATGGGTACGCTCGACCTCTCTCCAGATCTCGATCGCGCGGCTCTCGTCAGCTACTCGACCGCCGAAGAGTTCCTTGATCACGGCGGCGTGCCAAGCACGATCTACGTCCGGAGTGATCCAGACGATATCGATGACGTGCGTTCGGTGCTACCCGCAACGGTCAATCCCGAGAATCCTGATGAGGTCGAAGTCACTCGACCATCCGATGCGCTCGAGGCGAAAGAGGCCGCTGACCAGGCCTTCACGAACCTCCTCCTTGGTCTCGGAGCGGTAGCGCTCCTCGTCGGCGGTGTCGGCATCGCGAACGTGATGGTGATCTCGGTGCTCGAACGGCGTGGTGAGATCGGACTCCGTCGTGCCATCGGTGCAACAAAGGGACACATCTCGATCCAGTTCCTCGGCGAATCCCTCATCCTGGCGACGCTCGGTGGGCTCGGTGGCGTCGCTCTCGGCAGCGCAGTCACGGCCGCTTACGCCTGGTCGCAGGGCTGGGGCATCCTCATCCCGACCGTCGCGGTCGTCGGTGGGATGGCGGCAGCGCTCATCATCGGCGTCGTTGCCGGACTGTATCCCGCCATGCGGGCAGCCCGCGTTTCGCCGACCGAGGCGTTGAGGACGCTGTGACGGGTGATCCGGTTCATCCACTTCACCGGTAGCCTGCCGACGTGTCAAGTTTCCATACCCCCCGCCGAGCAGTGGCGATTCTCGCCATCGCTGTCGCCCTGGTTGCAAGTGCGTGCGATAGTGGATCGAGTACTCCCCCGACCGTGGATTCGAGCGGATCATCCGTCACCTCGCAACCGACGACGACGGTTGCCCCGCTCACGTCCCTGCCTGAGGACGCCATTCCCGGGACCAACTCACCTTCGATATCTCCAGAGATCGCAGCGGAGATGCGGCAGGATATCGGCGTCCTGATCCTCGAGGCGGAGGAGGCTCGGGGGCTCCCGTTCCTCTCCGTCCCCACGATCACGATCCTGGATCAATCGGCCTTCACAGAGCGGGTAAACGCCGATCTGAAAGCGGATCTCGCTGAAGAAGACCTCACAACCGATGAAGCGTTGCTCAAACTACTCGGCATGCTCGAACCTGATGACGACCTCGAATCGATGATCATCGACCTGTACACGGAGCAGATCGCCGGCTTCTACGACACGGAGGCCAAAGAACTCGTCGTGCCTGTGGCTGCCGATGGCATCACACCCCTTCAGAGCGTCACGATCGTGCATGAGCTCGTCCATGCCCTGACCGACCAGCACTTCGATTTCAATGACGAGTACGAACGCCGGATCGACGAGGGAAACGGCGATGACGCGTCTGCCGCCCTCGCACTCATCGAGGGCGATGCGACGTACCAGCAGTTCCTGTTCCTCGAATCGATGAGCCCCGAAGACGCAGCGGACGCAGCGCTCGAAGTTCTCTCGTTCGATTCCGTCGTGTTCGACTCGATGCCTGCGTGGCTTCAGAGAGATCTCGGGTTCCCGTATGAGAAAGGTTTGACGTTCGTCGGCCAGATCATGTCGACAGCAGGGCTCAAGGGCGTCGACGATGCGTACAAGGCGCTGCCGATCACCACGGAGCAGATCCTCGACCCGAACAAGTACCTCCGCAACGAGCAACCTGAATCGACCCCACCGCTCACCGTCGATCTTCCAGGCTGGGAGATGGCAGAGGAAGCAACGTTCGGCGAGTGGGGTATCCAACTGTTGCTCACCGATGCGGCCCCGCCTGGCGCCGTGACCCAGGCTGCTGCCGGGTGGGGCGGTGACACGTACCGCTTCTTCACCCAGGGTGCCGAATCTGCGATCGCATGGAGTTACCAGGGGGAGACGGAGACCGATGCGGAAGACCTCACGGATGCGTTGATCTCTCACATCACCGATGTGATGGGTGCGACGAATGGCAGGGAGTCTCTGGGCGGTTTGCTCTACGACGGGGCGAGCCCGTTCGTCTTCATCGATCGCATCGACGCCGCCGTGGTGTTCATCGCAGCGACTGACCTCGGAGCCCTCGAGTCGTTGCGCGCACAGCTAGGGGTTTGAGGGGGAGTAGCTCGCTGGCGCTCTTGGACCCGCTTCGCTCTTGGAGAACAGAAAGGGACTTCAACTCTCTTGTAATCGGCGTCAGAACGCGGTACACCACAGGTGTGAAAGCGATCGGGACAGCGAAAGGTGCGAGGAGTCGGGTTAACCGCGGCCCGCGTTGGGCTTGCGGCCGTGGTTCGCCTTTGAGCGGCGAGCGCGGAGTTTACGTCGTTTTGCCTTTGCCATAGTGGGACAAGCGTACCAATGAAACCGGCGTACCGTCGAGTCCTTTTGTGGCACGCCGATTGGATGCTTGACGAGGTGGTCGTGGCCGGTTCGTACCGGGCCAGGCTCTGCGGGTTGAGCCTGCCGCGAGTCCGGGCGATTCTGCTCCACACGACCTCGATACACACGTTCACGATGAGCGAGCCGATCAGGGTGACACCGTTAGGACATGCCGGGCGCACCGGTAGGTCGACGGTGTTGCCACCGAGGCGGATCTTGTCGTTTCGGAACCGCACGTGGATCCTGGAGACTTTCGTGGACATCGACGCGCCTCCGGCGGGCGTGGTCCTACGGGCCCTACCATCGGGGTTCGATGTCAGGAACACTCACACTGTGCGGCACCCCGATCGGGAATCTATCTGATCTGTCAGAACGCGCGATCAAGACGATCGGGGACGCCGACCTGATCTTTGCCGAAGACACTCGCAGAACTGCGAAACTGCTCGCTCATCTGGGGATCTCCGTGCCGATGAGGAGCTTCTTCGCAGGGAACGAGCAGGCTCGCCTCAGCTTGCTGCGTGACGAACTCGAAGCGGGAAGGGACATCGTCCTCGTGTCGGATGCAGGCATGCCGATCATCTCAGATCCCGGGGCTTCTGCGGTGCAGGTGGCCGTCGACTGCGGCGCGGCGGTCGGCGTCGTTCCCGGGCCAAGCGCTGTGGTCACCGCGCTCGTCGTATCGGGGTTCAACGGTGACAGGTTCATCTTCGACGGCTTCCTGCCACGTAAGGGTCATGCCAGAACCGTGGCTCTCGAGGCGCTTGTCGACGAACAACGAACGGTTGTTCTGTTCGCCGCTCCGTCCAGGGTCGCGGCAGACCTGGCTGACCTGGCGAGCGTTGCGGGTTCTCAGCGCAGAGTCGTCGTCACACGGGAACTCACGAAGGTGTTCGAGGAGATATGGAGGGGGACACTCGGTGAGGCGGCGGATCACTGGACACGCGATGGGACGACGAAGGGTGAGTTCACCGTCGTCATCGAGGGAGCACAGATGCGGGAGCCTTCGATGACGGACGCGGTTGCTGCGGCCCTCGGGATGATCTCCAAAGGAGCATCGACGTCAGACGCGGTGAAGACCGTCACTGCAACGCACGGGGTGCGGCGCAATGAGCTCTACGAGAACGTCGTCAAGGAGCGTTCCTAGTCCGCTGAGAGGCTCTCCCTGCACACGGCGCACACGCCGCGGCCCTTGAACGCCCCAACGTCCTCGATACTGGCGCAGAAGATGCACGATGCCTCGAGTTTGCGCAGCACGATGCCGCCGTTCTCGATGGTGATCGCGAGTTCGTCTCCCTCGTGGATATTGAACAGACGCCGTGTCTCAGCCGGAACGACGACCCGGCCGAGGTCATCGATCTTTCTCACGATAAGTGTGTCCACCCTGGACCTCCCGTGGTAGAGCCGGCCAGGTGACCGGTGTTCCAGATAGTACCAGATGACAGAAGAGAGATGCCAGATGACAGATGCCAGATGCCAGAAGAGCACGGAGCACAGAGCTCCGGCGGAAGGCGGAGAGGGGAAGCCATGATGATCCACTCAGGTTGCGCGCGGGCTGAGTGGTACGACCCGGTTTCCCCCTCTGTCTCGTTCCTCGACATCTCCCCCGCGAAGGCCGGGGGAGAGAAGCAGAAAGCGGAAAGCGGAATACCACGTGATCCGACCCTGGAATCTGGCATCTGAGTACTGTTCTCCTCATGCAGTACCACACCATCATCGAGCCGTTCCGCATCCACAGCGTCGAGGCCATCGACCTTCCCGACCTCGAGCAACGAGAAGCCGCTCTCGAGCGTGCCGGTTACAACCTGTTCGGACTCCATGCCGATGAGGTCATCATCGACCTGTTGACAGACTCGGGCACAGGGGCGATGTCGTCGAAGCAGTGGGCAGGGATGATGCGCGGCGACGAGTCGTACGCCGGAAGCAGGTCGTTCTACAAGTTCGAAGACGCCGTCAAGGGGATCACCGGGCTCTCAGAGGTGATTCCAACCCACCAGGGCCGCGCCGCGGAGAAGATCCTCTTTTCGGTTGCCGTCAACGACAACGACGTCGTGCCGAACAACACGCACTTCGATACGACCCGCGCCAACGTCGAGTACCAGGGTGCGGAAGCACGCGACCTCGTCATTGTCGAGGGCACCGACCCCGCAGCTGTGCTTCCGTTCAAGGGGAACATGGATGTCGATGCCCTTCGAGCGACGATCGACGAGGTCGGAGTCGAACGCATCCCGCTGGTGATGATGACGGTCACCAACAACTCAGGGGGCGGCCAGCCTGTATCGATGCAGAACCTCCGGGACGTCAGGGCTGTGTGCGACGAGTACGGCATCCCCTTCTACCTCGACGCATGCCGCTTCGCTGAGAACTCGTGGTTCATCAAGCTTCGTGAACCAGGCTACGAGGACAAGACCCCCCGTGAGATCGCCGAGGAGATGTTCTCGCTCGTCGACGGTGCAACGATGTCGGCGAAGAAGGACGGGCTCTCCAATATCGGAGGGTTCCTCGCCACGAACGATCCCACGATCGCGATGCACGCACGGAACCTCCTCATCCT
>JBDLIR010000150.1:0-5418 GCA_039714815.1 Actinomycetota bacterium
AGGTGCACGATCTCTGTGTGCGGTGCATACGCGGCAGCGAACGCACTCGTCACATGCTCGAGGCGCCAGTCGACAAGCGCCTGGTCGTCGCTCATCGGAGGCAGATCGACGATCGCGAAACGGAGGTTCGACTCTGCGAATCGGGTCATCGCACCGATCACGGAACTCACGTGCTGGTCATCCTGGATCATCAGCATGTCGGGGCAGATCAGCAGGTCGACCGGCGAGGAACTGCCGAGACTCTCGATCCCTTCGACAAGCACTCTGGCGAGAACGGCGTCGGGATCGTGGGTTCTTGCTTCGGGAATCCCGTCGGGCACGGTGGGGTGGGGAACCTTCACCACCCATGCCTCGGACCCGCCGTTGTGGAAGAACCCCCACAGCGCTTCTGCCGTGAAGGATCCCGGATCGGTGCGTCCGAACACGTCGATGAACGCTTGCCAGCTCGTCACCTTCGTGGGTTCGAAGACCGGTCCAGCCATGGTCACACCGACGATGCCGAGCACGCTCGACGACACGGCCTCGATGGGGCGTGTGCCAGAGGGGATCTCCTCGATGTAGACGCCAGGTGTCTTGAATTCGGGCAACAGTTCCTCCTCAACGGTGGATGATCAGTTCACCCGATCGTAACGAAGATTTCGCACCCCCTTTGCGCTCACATGCCGATTCCTACCTCTTGAGAGCGTCTTGAGCGAATAGTCTGGGCCAATGACTGAAACCGACGCCATGCCGGAGCCGGCGAAAAGGCTGATTCGCAGGTACTACACGTACTCGGGTGTCTACACGCTCGCCGCGTCGATCATCTGGGGGATCAACACGCTGTTCCTCTTGAACGCCGGGCTTTCGATCGCCGAGGTGTTCGCGGCCAACGCGGCGTTCTCGATCGGCACCGTCTTGTTCGAGATTCCCACGGGAGTCGTGGCAGATACGATCGGCAGACGGGCCTCCTTCCTCCTTTCGCTCATCGTTCTCGCAGGGTCCACGCTCGGCTACATCGCTCTGGCCGAGAGCGGATCGGGGCTGTTCGCCTTCTCCATCGTGTCCGTCATCATGGGCCTCGGCTTCACGTTCTACTCGGGGGCGATGGAGGCATGGCTCGTCGATGGAGCACGCGAACTCGGCTACGACGGTGACATGGACCCCATATTCGCGAATGGCCAGGTCGTCGGGGCAAGTGCCATGCTCGTCGGGACCATCGGCGGAGGCCTGCTCGGGCAGATAGATCTGGCGCTTCCGTTCCTGTTCAGGTCGGGCCTCCTCATCGTGCTCTTCTTCCTCGCGTTCTTCGGAATGCACGACATCGGCTACGAGGCGCGCAGAATCACGTTTCGGTCGTTTCCCAAGGAGGCCACATCCGTCGCAAGACAGGGTCTCCAACATGGCTGGCGGTCCCGTCCATTGCGGATGATCGTCATTGCAGGTGCGATCCAGAACGGCATCCTTTTTTGGACCTGGTACGCATGGCAGCCTTACTTCCTCGAACTCCTCAACCGGGACGCCGTGTGGATCGCAGGGGTTGTGGCAGCGATCCTGTCGCTGGCCATGATGGCCGGCAACGGGTTGGTCAAGTTCTTCAGCCGCTTCTGCGGGAGACGAACGACGCTCCTCATGTGGAGCGTTGCTGTGTTCGGGTTGGCATCGATCGGCGTCGGGTTGGCATCGACTTTCCCACTCGCTGTCGTCTTCCTTGCGATCTCCACGGTTGCCATGGGCGTACAAACACCCGTGCGGCAGGCATTCATCAACAACATCGCCCCTTCACAGCAGCGTGCGACCGTGATCTCGTTCGACTCGATGATCTCGGGCATCGGAGCTGGCGGTGGTCAGGCAGGCCTCGGGGTGCTTGCCGAGCGTCAGTCGTATTCCTTGGCCTATGTCGCGGCGGGAACGATCACGCTAGCTGCGATGCCGTTCGTCTTGCTTGCACGTCGATTCCGCTCGAACGCCGACTTCTTCGAGGGGACCGGTGGTCCTGCCATCGCTGGATGCGTTCCCAAAGGACTCCCGGCGATCACGAGCGTCGACGCCTCACCGACGTAGGACTTCGGCGCTCATATGAACGATATCTCGTTCGTCGTAACGCCAAAGCCCTGAGAACCGGGCGATGGGTGGAAACGGCGTACCCTGCCGGGATGCACCTGATGAGCCTCGAAGGCGTCTCGAAGCGGTACCCGGAGAACGATGTTCTCGACGGAGTCTCCCTCGGCATCTCTGCAGGTGATCGCATCGGCGTGATCGGTCGCAACGGGTCTGGGAAGTCGACCCTTCTCCAAATCATCCAGGGCGCCGAGACACCAGATGACGGGTCGATCATCCAGGCGAAGGGATCGCGCATCGCCGCCCTCGATCAGAACCCGACGTTCCCTCCCGAGTCGACGATCGGCCACGTACTCGGCGACGACAGGCAGGCGATCTCGCTCGCAGACAAGCTCGGCCTCACGAACCCGGACGCCACCTGCGCGACGCTGTCGGGCGGTCAGCGCAAAAGGCTCGCACTCGCCGTCGCCCTTTCGACGGAATGCGACCTGCTCATACTCGACGAACCGACGAACCATCTCGATATCGACGTCATCGACTGGCTCGAGGATCATCTCCGGGCAAGACGAGAGGCGCTTCTGCTTGTCACCCACGACCGGTATCTGCTCGACCGGGTGGCGAACCGCATCATCGAGGTCCACGACCGCTCACTGCATGCACACCAGGGAACTTACGAGGACTTTCTCGAAGCGGCGGGGGCGCGCGAGACCGTCGAACTGGCGACCGAGCATCGGCGCCAGCAGCGGATCAAGACGGAACTCGCATGGCTCCGCAGATCACCCAAGGCCCGGACATCGAAGTCGCGCCACCGCGTGCGACAAGCCACCGAACTCATCGACGAGCAACGCAAACGGGTTCGTCAAGAGCTGTCGATCGAGCTTCCTTCGCGGCGTATCGGGTCGAAGGTCGTGAGTCTGGTGAACGTCGGGAAACACTACGACGACCGGTGGGTTCTCCGCCACGTGGAGCACCGGATGCAACCCGACGCACGGATCGGGATCGTGGGGCCGAACGGGTCCGGCAAGACGACATTGCTGCAACTCATCGCCCAACGCATCGAACCGGACGAGGGCAAGGTCAGCGTCGGGTCGACGATCCACCACGGCTGGTACGGCCAGGATCCCCGGCCGATCCCGCCCGAAACACGGGTGCATGAGGCCGTTCGCGAGCATCTGGACGAGGTGAAGCTCTCGAGCGGGATCACCGTTTCAGGTGCGCAACTTCTCGAACGGTTCCAGTTCACCAGGGATCAGCAGCGCTCCGCTCTCGGTGACCTTTCAGGCGGCGAACGACGACGATTCGAGCTGCTGATGAGCCTGATGGAGGCTCCGAACCTGCTCCTGATGGACGAGCCGACAAACGATCTCGACATCAGCACGCTGAACGTCCTCGAGGAATATCTCGATGCGTGGGAGGGCGCCCTCGTGGTTGCGACGCACGACAGGTACTTCCTCGACAGGGTGTGTTCCGACATCTTCTCGATCGAACCGGACGGATCGGTGCTGCATCACCCTGGAGGATGGACCGCGTACCGGCAGCACTCTCTGCAATCAGCGGGTCAGCCCGATGGGGTCGCATCCGACGGCAGGCCGCAACGGCCGAAGCAGAAACGTACGAAGCTCACCTATAACGACCAGCGTGACCTCAACGAACTCACTCGAAAGATCCCGCAACTCGAGAAACAGAAGACGCGGCTCACCGCCATGCTCAAAAGCGCCGCAGGGGACTACGAACGCACCGTCGAACTCGCAGATGAACTCACCGCGACGATCACCAATCTCGATCGAGCCGAAACCCGCTGGCTCGAACTCACCGAGAAGGCCGAACAGCTGTCCTCGGGGAGCTAGCGATCAGCGCGCGATGCAGCCGCATCTCCGGTTCTTGCGTCAATCAGGCCAATATGTTGGCTTACCTGACGCCAGAGGCGGTGGGGATCAGCCGTTGACGGTCTCATAGGCCGCGAAACAGGCTTTGGCTCCATCGGGGGAGTTGATGTACTCGATCCAGAGAGCGTCGGACGAATCGAAATCGTCACCGACTGCTGAGAGTGCTACAAGCTCCTCCTCCGTCAGGTCCTCAGCGACGAGTTCTTTCGGGTCAACGTCAGTCGTGATGTTCGCCTTTTCGAGGAGGAATGCGCCAACGGAGTCGACGTCCAGTTCATCGGCAGCATCCCAGATGGCATCGAAAACGGAGCTGTCATCGACCTGGGCACACCACGCCAGTTCTGCGTCGGAGGGGACCTGGGAATCCGAGCTGCCGCTACAAGCCGCGGCAACGATGGCAAGAACGCTGAAGATGAGGATGAACCGTAATCGCATGGTCGATAGCTTACGACGTTCGGTGTCTCAGGTCTCGGCGCCGGATCTTGCCCGTCGTCGTCCTCGGCAAATCATCGATAAAGACGATCTCCTTCGGCACCTCATGGGCGGCAAGCCGGGTGCGCACATGGCTCTCGAGTTCTGACACGAGTTCTTCAGACGCTATTCCACCATCGCGCAGCACAACGAACGCCTTGGGAACCTGACCCCGGATCTCATCTGGAACACCTATGACGGCGCACATCGCGACGGACGGATGCCCCATGAGCGATTCTTCGATCTCACCCGGCCCGATGCGGTACCCGCGCGAGTTGATCACATCGTCCTTGCGTGAAACGAACCAGAGATACCCATCTTCGTCTTCGATGCCGACGTCGCCGGTGAGCAGCCAGTCTCCTCTGTACTTGTCCCTCGTTGCGTCGGGGCGGTTCCAGTATTCCATCATGAAGACCGGGTCCGGCCCACGCACTGCGATCTCCCCCTGAGCGCCGGTGACGGGGTTGCCATCGTCGTCGAGCACACGGACATCATGGCCGGGGACCGGCTTACCCATGGAGCCGGGTCGAACGGGAAATGCCGACGCCTGGTTTCCGATGACGAGGTTCGCTTCGGTCTGGCCGTATCCCTCGTTGACGGTGATGCCAAGTACATCCTGCCCCCAGGCCAGCATCTCCTCACCCAGAGGCTCACCACCGGTAAACACCGCTCGTAGCCCCAGCCCATCTCTCGACGATCCCGAGGCACGCATCATCTTGAGTGCAGTGGGAGGCAGGAACGAGCACGTGATCCGCCGTTCAGCGATGAGATCGAGGGCCCATTGCGGGTCGAAGTCGTGGTCAGCGGTAACCACGGGTCGCCCGTGATACCACGAAGGCAGGAGCGAATCCATGAGTCCCCCGATCCATGCCCAATCCGCCGGTGTCCAGTGGACATCGCCGACATGGGGAAAGAACTCGTAGTACATCTCGAACCCTGGGAGATGACCGATGAGGCTCCGATGAGCATGCAGCGCGCCCTTGGGCTGGCCGGTCGTTCCCGATGTGTAGATGAGGAACGCCGG
>JBDLIR010000151.1:0-5412 GCA_039714815.1 Actinomycetota bacterium
GATCAGATGGTGCAATCGACGCGCCGGAATCGGAGCCGACGGAGTTCTGGTGATAACGAGGCTGTCTTCCGAGCGCGTATCCATGCGGTACTGGAACGCCGACGGGGGAGAGGCCGAGATGTGCGGCAACGGCCTGCGTTGCATCGCACGACTCGCGTTCGATCGGGGATGGGTCGATGCACCTGGGTTCACCGTCGAATCTGCGGTCGGCGATCACCCCGTACACGTCAAGGACGACTCGGTGACGGCCTTTGTCGGAGAGCCCAGTCCCTTCCGATCGCGGACGCTGTCGATCGCAGGTCATGAGATCCACCCGTTCGCGATCGGCAATCCGCACGCGGTGCTGTTCGTTGATGACGTTGACGACACCCCTGTGACAGAACTGGGCCCGACCATCGAGAACGATCCGCTCTTTCCGAATCGCACGAACGTCGAGTTCGTTCAGGTGCTCGAGGACGGTGGCATCCGCGCCAGGGTGTGGGAGCGAGGCGTCGGAGAGACGGAAGCGTCGGGTACCGGGGCAACCGCATCGGCCTACATCGCACACACGATCCGGGAGGTACCTCTGCCTGTGAAGGTGTCACTGCCGGGCGGTGCGCTCACCGTATGGTTCGACGAGGAGGGTGCCTGGATGAATGGCCCGACCGAGTATGCCTTCGAAGGCTCTGTCGACTGATCAATCGATTCTGCGGAGTACGGCGACCACGACACCGAGGATTTCAACGCCGTCCGAGTACACCATCGGCTCGTAGTCAGCGTTGGCCGGAAGCAGCGTGATGCCGGTTGCCGTGCGCTTGAATGTCTTCACCGTTGCCTCTTCACCATCTACGAGTGCCGCCACGATCTGTCCGTTGCGCGCGGTCGGCTGTTTCTGCACCACGACGTAGTCGCGGTCGAAGATACCGACATCGATCATCGAGTCACCACGGATCTTGAGCATGAACACCGGCTCCTGGCCGACGAGCTCTGTCGGGAGGGGATAGACCTCTTCGATGTCCTCCTCAGCGAGGATCGGCGAACCCGCTGCGATGTTCCCGACGAGAGGAACGTCACGAACGGCAGCGCGGCTGATGGGTATCGCGCCGTCGTCATGGATCACTTCGATGGCGCGTGGCTTCGTCGGGTCGCGACGGATGAAGCCTTCGGCAGCCAGCGTCGACAGGTGGGAATGCACGGTGGATGGCGAGCTGAGCCCAACGGCGTCACCGATCTCCCTGACCGAGGGCGGATAGCCCCGTTCTGAGACGGTCGAGCTGATGAGATCGAGGATCTCTCTCTGTCGTGTGGTGAGGCTTGTACGGTCCGGCACGAGTCTTCCTCCTGTTCGTCATCGACAGCGTAGTTGGAAAGCTGTTGCGAACCAAACATATGTTCGATGCGGGAGAGATCAGGTGTCGGTCGCAGGAATAGGATGGCTCGATCATGAAAGCCCCTGAGATCATTGAGACCGAGCGATTGTCGTTGAGGCGCCTTGTGATGGCCGACGCCCAGGCGGTATTCGACATGAATGCTCATCCTGACGTCGTGCGCCACATGACCAGGACACCTTCAACGGAGATGGCGGACACGGTTGGATTCCTGGAGCGGTGCCAGCGCGTATGGGACGAAGGTGATGCGTTCACGTGGGCGATCACGCTCGAAGGGGGAGTGGTCGGGACGATCGAGGCGCGGAACTCGCGCCATGGGGTCGAACTCGGGTATCTCCTCGATCGCTCCGTGTGGGGGAACGGCTACATGCTCGAGGCCGGCCACGCGGTGACGGAGTGGGCGATGGGGGATCCGACGGTCTTCCGGGTATGGGCGTTCACCAACGTGGGCAACACCGCGTCCCAGAAGGTGCTCGAGGGCCTCGGCATGACACGCGAGGGGAGGCTGCACCGGTGGGTTCCGCAGCCCAACGTCGCCCCAATCCCCGCCGACGCCTACATCTACGCCCTCTGGCGCTAGCTGCGGGCACCTGTCTACCCGTCTACCTGTCTACCCGTCTACCTGCAGAACTTGACATACGAACATATGTTCGATACCTTATGTCCATGACCGAACAGGTGTTCGGTTGGGTGTGAGGGTTCTCTCTCCAGGAAGCCGTCACGTTCGGTGCAGCGCCCAATGGCATCCGAACGTGTCATACCCAACCGATACCGTCGGTCGTAGCAGCTGAGGAGACGGTCGGGGATGCCCGATCGGTCCCGGCAGCGGGAGCAGGACCAAGCGGTCAGGCTCACAACTGGGTAGCAGAGGAACAGGGAGACGAGAACATGACACTGATCGCAAGCGCACGATTTCGGGCGCTCTCCATCATCTCCATAGCGGTCATAGTGCTGCTCGTCTTTCTGTCCTCTGCCGTCCAGGCCACGGGAACGGTCAGCGAGACGACGGACTACCGCGTCCAGCCGGGCGATACGCTCTGGGAGATTGCGCAGACCTACGGACCCGAGCACGCTGATGTTCGTCGTACCGTGTCGATCATCGAGAAGCTCAACGAGATCGATGGCAGCTATCTCCAAGCGGGCCAGGTCATAGAGATCCCGGTGGTTTCTTCCTGAAGCAGGCGTCGTCGATGGGTGATTGCCGTCCATCGCTACGATTGCGCCATGCGTTGCCCGCTATGTACGACTGATGACACCCGCGTCGTCGATTCACGACCGGCCGACGAAGGCCGCGCAATTCGGCGCCGGAGGGCCTGCCCACGTTGTGGGCATCGGTTCACCACATTCGAACGGCCGACCGCCGTGGTCGTCATCAAGCGTGATGGTCGTCGTCAACCGTTCGACGCATCGAAGGTACGCATGGGAGTCGAGATCACCATGGCCGATAGGCCCGTGGCACAGGATGCGATCGACGATCTCGTGGCCACCGTCGAGCGTGCTGCGTACACCTCCCAAGGCTCCATCGATGCCGATGAGATAGGGAGGATCGTGCTCGACGGGCTCAGGGACATCGACGAGGTCGGCTACCTCCGGTTCGCATCGGTCTACAAGGAATTCCAGAAGGCGAGCGACTTCGAGAAGGAAGCGGCAACCCTCGAGGGCGACCTGCCTACGCCCGAGTGAGCCGCTCCAGGAACGATTCCAGATTCGTTGCGAGTTCCACGATTCGCTGATCGATCTCGACCCGAACGGTTCCCATCGCCTCTACGAGATCCGCAGACAACCCATCCCGGATTTCATCGAGTTCATCAATGAGTACGGAGGCTCCGTCTGCGTTGCCCTCCGTGAGCGCGGCAAGGTACTCATCCTGCCACGTCGCATATCGCTCGACCGCAGCGAATGCAGCCGCATTCAGATCCGCGGTCGCCTCGGTGGTGGGCAGATCCGCCAGCGCTGTCGAATCGCTGACAAGTGTGGACGCAAGTGCCACGCTCAGCGAGTTGATCGTCTGCACATCGGCGTTCGTCGGGAGCTCACCCGTTGCGAGAAGCGACGGGATGGTTGTGCGATACACGTAGGCATGCCCTAGTTGTCGCGCCACATCGGATCCTTGTGCTGCCTGTATCTGTGCTGTGTCCCGCAGTTCGGCGAGGGCCGTGACCTCTTCGATGGGGAAGAGGGGGAGCTGCGCAGGAGTGGGGTCGGTCGCCACGACGCTCAGATCATGGGCAAAGCTGTCGAGCTGGGAGATGGTCGGAACCGCAGAGGACAGCTGTCCCGGATCCAGGGTCAGATTCGTGATGAGGTCAAGCGCTGACTGCGCGGTCGGCAGATGCTGACGCAGGTCGAGGGAGGCGTCGGCATATGCCTGCCTGGACACCGCTGCCTCCTGCCGAAGCGCTGCCGGCAGCCAGATGGCGGTCAATGCACCAACTGCGACGACGAATATGGCGAAGAAGATGGCGGGCCATCGAAACGGACGCCGTGTTCGGAGCACGGACGACAGTTCGGTGTCGTCGGCGGTCAGCGACGGGACTGAAGGATGAACCGGGTCCGGTGTTTCTGCCAGGTCGAGCGGATCGCGTTCGGGTTGAGTCGGGGGTGCAAAGGTCGACGTGGATGTACCCGTGCCGCCATCGAATGCGCTGAGGGAGATCGCATCGTCTCGGGAGGGAGAAACGGGCCGAAGGTCGGTGACGGTGTTCTCGCTCTCGAGGGCAGCCACGGTCTCGCTGGGTGTCGGTGCAGGCGGCACTGCGCCGACAGCTTCGAGGAACCAGCTACCGTCGTTCCCTGAATCCTTGTTGTCCTTCTGCTTGGCCACAGACGTCGCCTCCATGGGAGAACCGCCATATGAAGATACCCGTCATCCGCCGAGACTCGATGCATCAGCTTCCCCGATTCGCCCATCCGGGTGATGCAGGGGCCGACCTGGTGGCTGCAGAGTCCGTCAGGCTGGAACCCGGAGCTCGCGCCTTGGTACCGACGGGCTTGTCGATGGCGATACCCGAAGGTCACGCTGGATTCGTTCTCCCTCGTAGCGGGCTGGCGATCAGGAGCGGCGTCACCGTCCTCAATGCACCAGGTCTGATCGACGCGGGATATCGGGGAGAGGTCAAGGTCGCGCTCATCAACCACGGCCAAGAGCCGTTCGAGATCGAACCGGGGGACCGAATCGCCCAGCTTGTCATCATGGCGGTTGATCGGCCGGAATACACTGCGGTTGACACGTTGGAGACGACCCAGAGAGGCGACGGAGGCTTCGGATCCACGGGTTTTGGGGGTGACTGAAAGAACCGCCTCGTGGTACCATCCCGGCCTACGCGGACGTAGCTCAGCTGGCAGAGCGCAACCTTGCCAAGGTTGAGGTCGCCGGTTCGATCCCGGTCGTCCGCTCGAGTGAGGGCGGTCGCGAATTGACCGCCCTCACCCTTAGGCGACGTGGCCGAGTGGCTAGGCAAGGGTCTGCAAAACCCTGTACCCGGGTTCGATTCCCGGCGTCGCCTCGGCATTAACATGTGAAACAACAAGGGCGCTTAGCTCAGCGGCAGAGCACTGCCTCGACACGGCAGGGGTCACTGGTTCAAATCCAGTAGCGCCCACTCCTCGCTTTACTCGTTCCTCGCGCGCTCGTCGTGGGCGCTTCAGCGCACGAAGCCCCGCTCCGCTCGGGCCGTTCAGACGCCACGGAGGCTTCTTGACCCTGCTTGCTCGTTCCTCGCGCTCGTCTTGGGTGCTGAGGCGCACGTAGCGCTACCTCTGTCTCGTGCGCTTGACGATATCGATCGCCGCCGAGCACCGGACGACCCGTGGAGCCACCATGGATGGATCGGTTCGCAATGCGTCACCTCGATGAGACGATGTTCGCCGAACCGGATATGCAGAGGGGCGCCCGGTAGGACGCCCCTTGCTTCCATACTCTCCGGGTGCTCAGCCCTTCCAACCGTCGGGATAGTCTCCCGGAACGTTGTTGGCCAGCAGCTGGGCGCCGTGCCCGCGTACTTCGTCTTCGCCCCCCACCGCGTTCACGGATACGAGAATGAAT
>JBDLIR010000152.1:0-5347 GCA_039714815.1 Actinomycetota bacterium
TTCGCAACAGCGGCTTCGGTCGATGGGAAGTCACTCCACACGAGCGATACCTTGAAAGTGGATCCCCCGTCTGCGGTGAACTGGTACACGTCACCGGCGCCGGTTGTCAACCCTGTGGCTTCATCCACGAACTCTGCGCTTCCGTCGACGGCATCAGCGAGATTGATGCGTCCCCATCCCTCATGGTCGTTCGGGATCGGAATGTCGTTGTCATCGGAGCCGTCGTTGTTCTCGTCGAGAAGATCGACGGCTGAGTTGATCAGCGTCGCCTTTGTCAGGGCCGCGCTCGCATCGACCGCGTGGGCCTTGGAGTAGTAATCCCTGACGACGGCCGCCGCACCCGCTGCGAGCGGGTTGCTCATCGAGGTGCCACCCATGTACTTGTACTGTTCGTTGAGCGGGAATCCCCACCCATCGTATTGGAAGGCGCCGTTCTGGGGATTGACAGCTCCGTCGTACCCCTCCTGGTAGAGATCCGAGTATCCAGACAGAACCCAGGTTCCCGGTGCGACGATGTCCGGCTTGATCCTGCCATCATCGGTGGGTCCGCGGCTCGAGAACGCTGCCATCTGCTCAGCGTTCCCTGCGCTCGGATCGGTGGCGATGGGAGCAGCGGGATAGTCACCAGGCCACGCGGCACCGTAGGTGAAGAGGTCGTTCTGGCCGGTACAGCCGTTACCGATGCCGGTGTCACAAGACCAGTCTCCCTGACGGTCGTTCTCGCTTGCTCCAACGGTCAATGTGTTCTTGGCTGTGGCTGGAGAACCCATCGAGTCGGCGTCGACGAAACCGTTTGCGTCTCCGTCGATGCCGGAGTTCCCGGCAGACGTGGTCATCAGGAAGTCCTGGTTGAGCCACATGAAGTCATCGACCTGCGCAGCATCGACCGTGTAGTCACCCGCGGCGTCGCTGCCCCAGGAGTCCGAGTGGATCCTCGCTCCGACATCGTATGCCTGCTGGAGGAGGTCGCCGAGGTCGTCGGGGAGGCCGAGCAGATAGTACCCGTCGGGGAAGGTCGAACAGGCGAGCCCGAACCGGGCGTAGTCCTCCGTTGCCTGGAAGACGAGGCTCGCTGCAGGCGCCGTTCCCTTGCCCTCGCCGGACACCCCACCATCTGAGAGGACCGAAAGCGCCGTGTGTGTTCCGTGACCGGAGTCGACGTCGACCGCACCGTCAGGGACCACCCGATAGCAACCCTGTGCCGAGACCCCCGGCCAGTCGAAGATGTCAACGATCCTGCTTGCGGGGACGTCCGGGTGTGCCGTTGCAGCGGTTCCGCCGCCGATGCCCGTGTCTGCAACGGCAACGATCTGCGTCGAGCCGTCGTAGCCGGAGGCGTTGGCGACGTTTGCGCCAAGGATCACACCTGCACCGTACTCATTGTGCTTCTCACGGAACATGAGATTCTCAACCCACGCAACCGTATTCAGTGCCGTCACCGCTTCGAGCTGCTCCCGGTCGGCGGCGACGGTGACCACATCTCCAGAGCTTGTGAGGACACTGCCTCCTGCCGCCTCGATGTCTGCGCTGGCGAGCGCCCTGTCAGCCCCTCGTTCGAGACGGATCCGGTAGAGCCCGGATTCAGCCAGATCTGGACTGAGCTTGTATTCGGGCTGGAACACGGTGATCGCAGTCACGCCATCGATCTGTGTCGCCCTCTCGGCTTGGGCGGGTGTGAGGATCGCCTTGTACGCGAAGTCGGGGATGTAGGCCGTCAGTTGAGCACCCGTCGCACGCAGCGCGTCGGCCTGTGCCTGAGATATCGGCCCGGAGAGCGCGATCAGGTAGCTTCCTCGTCCGTTGCGATCGAGTTGCACATCATCGCGTCCAGACGCGTCGCTCAGTGGATCTCCGGAACGTAGCCGGATCTCAGGTGCGTCCTCCTGGCCGTTCGTCTGTGCGATCGCCGGTACAGCGAGCGTGCTGAAAACCAGCGCTAGAACGAGTGCAAGACGCACGAATCTGCGTTTCCCCATGGATCCTCCCCTTGTGTGCGCGGCACAACCACCGCGCTTGGCCTAACGAGACCATAGCCGATGATGAGTGAAGCGGGGGAACTTCTCGTCGGGACACGCCGCGTGCCTCGTCTTGGACCTTGCGGGTCGGGTCAGGGCGTGCAATTGGCGGTCACCGTCGAACGGTCTCCCGAGGGCAGAGCCAGCTCAGTTTCGCTACCGCCCGGCCAGCGAACGGTCATCGGAGAACCCGGCACCGCTTGCCCGACCGACACGCCAGGGGCGTGGCTGCCGCCGAAACTGAAACTCTCGAGCAACTGGGTGACCGTGCCGCTTGTCGTGGTGATGGACACGACCGCTCCGGTCGTCTGGCATCCGCTGGCAGGCAGCACCGTCGCTGATCGGGCAGCACTGTCGTTGCGTAGCACGACGGGGCTGTCGCCTAGACGGGTGATGACGAGATCGGTGTCGCCGTCATTGTCGATGTCTCCCAGAGCAAGGCCCCGGCCAACTCCCGACCAACCGACCGCACCGGACGGCCACGCATCTGCGTACCTTCCATCTCCGAGTCCGATGAGTATCGCCGGGGGATCGTCGAGTTCGATCCGCGTGCCCGGGACCTTGTTCTCGACGTCGAAGAACGGCATCCCGCCGTTGACGACGACGAGATCGACGACCCCGTCGAGGTTGACATCGGCCGCACCGGATGCCCACGAACTGGAGATGACAGTGTCGCTTGCACCGGGAGGGCGAATCCTGGATGCACCGCTGTCGACCCCTGGTGCGAAACGCTGACCGCTTCGCACCAGGAACTCGTTGCCGCCCAGATCGCTCACGTACCCGTCGAGTGTGCCATCGCCAGTGAGGTCCGCGACGGTGACACCCATGCCGTCGACTTCCTGCGCAACCCCGAGATCCTCTGCGATATCTCTCCATTCACCGTTCCCGTCGCGGCTGTACAGCGAATCGGCGCCGCTCTTCCAGCCGAGATCTCTGGTTATCCATATGTCGACGAGTCCGTCGTCATCGATATCCGCGATCTGTCCGGCGAGGGACTTTCCGCCACTACCGGGGAGGGTTGACGGTGTGAACGATCGATCTCCCTGGTTGTACAGGATCATGTCGGTTGAAGGAGACCTCGAACCGTATCCGAGTAGCACCAGGTCGGCCATCCCATTTGTATCGAGGTCGGCAGCCAGGATCCCTGTTGTCATGTCGCCGCCCGGGAAGCGTGACATCTCCGCTCTTGTTAGATCACCCGTGTCCAGCCACGGACCTCCCCAGATCACGACAGCGTCACCTTGCTCCGGCCCGACCACGATTTCGCCTAGTCCATCTCCGTCGAGATCGGTGATGACGGTACTCAGGGCGTCGGTAGGGAGCATCGCGTCCGTGCCCTGGATGAGGTTGAATCGGGTTCCGTCGTTCAAGAAGATCCCGACCGCGCCTCCGGCGACGACCAGGTCGTTGAGTCCGTCCCCGTCGAGATCGCCCAGCGATGCGCCACCACTGAGTTGAGACCGTGACGTGTTCTTCCATGCGTCGACGCCCCACACGGCAGACACGTCGGTGATCGAAAGATCAGAAACCTCTGGTGGAAGCGCGTACAGGACCTCGGTGAGTGCTCCGGGATCACCTACAGGTTGACGGAGCCCGGCGAACACGATGAGCCCGACGATCGCGATGATCGAACCGATCAGCCACCATGCCGAGCGGCGCGCCATAGCGGGGGGTCGCCCAAGCGGTTCGTCGTCGTACATTATCGGGGAGTTATCTGTCACGAGCGCACACTATCGGTGAGCGGCCGACATCAGAACGGATTCGCTCGATGAACCGCCGTCTCATTGATCTGATGGTTGACCACGCGTTGTGCGGGGTTACCATCGAGCCACACATTGCGAAACTACCGGAGATCCGGATAGCACGATGACATGGACACCTGACAGTTGGCGTTCGAAGCCGGCTCACCAACAGCCGGTCTATCCGGATGTGAACGCGCTCGAATCGGTTGAGAAAGACATCGCCAACTCTCCGCCCCTGGTCTTTGCCGGTGAAGCGAGGCGACTCCGCAAGCAACTCGGCGAAGTTGCCCGCGGTGATGCCTTCCTGCTCCAGGGTGGAGACTGTGCCGAATCGTTTGCCGAGTTCCACGTCGATACCATTCGCGACACATTCAAAGTGATGCTCCAGATGTCCGTCGTATTGACGTACGGTGCGGCGTTGCCGGTTGTGAAGGTAGGGCGCATGGCAGGCCAGTTCGCTAAGCCTCGCTCGGCCGACGTGGAGATCAAAGGCGGTCTCTCCCTCCCGAGCTACAGGGGTGACATCGTCAACGGCATCGCGTTCGACAAGGATGCCAGGGTTCCCGATCCGCAGCGATTGATGATGGCATACAACCAGTCTGCGCTCACACTGAACCTGCTGAGGGCGTTCGCACAGGGTGGGATGGCGAACCTCGAGCAGGTCCACAAGTGGAATCTCGAATTCATCGCCGATACGGACCAGTACTCACGGTACGAGGAACTCGCACTGCAATTGGACGAAACCGTCGCGTTCATGCGAGCGATCGGATTGACACCTGAGACGACAAGGCAGCTGAGAGAGACGGACTTCTACACGAGCCATGAGGCGCTGCTCCCAGGGTACGAACAAGCGCTCGTGCGCAATGACAGTCTGACGGGTGATTGGTATGCATGCTCGGCGCACATGTTGTGGATAGGTGACCGGACCAGGCAGGTCGATGGCGCTCACGTTGAGTTGCTGCGCGGCATCGGGAACCCGATCGGCCTCAAATGCGGCCCATCCATGAAGCGCGACGAACTGCTGGAACTCATGTCGATACTGAACCCGGACAACGAACCGGGCAGACTCACCTTGATCACACGCCACGGCGCGGACCATGTCGAGGAGTACCTCCCCGGCCTGATCGAGACCGTGGAATCAGAAGGGGCGAGCGTCGTGTGGTCATGCGACCCCATGCACGGCAACACGATCGTATCTTCGACCGGGTA
Source organism: Actinomycetota bacterium (assembly GCA_039714815.1). Lineage (GTDB taxonomy): Bacteria > Actinomycetota > Acidimicrobiia > Spongiisociales > UBA5794 > JAMBLL01. The sequence goes on from JBDLIR010000152.1 coordinate 4,967, forward strand.
CAAGACGCGTCCCTACGAGAACGTTTCGTCCGAGGTCGACCAGTTCTTCGAGATCCATCGGTCCTATGGCACGCACCCCGGTGGTGTCCATTTCGAAATGACAGGGAAGAACGTGACCGAGTGCACCGGAGGTGCCATGAATGTTGGCGAGGAGAACCTCGCGGACAGGTATCACACGCACTGTGATCCGAGGCTGAACGCCGGCCAGGCACTGGAACTCGCATTCGACATCGCTGACCAGCTCAAGGTCGCGCGGACGTGATCGCTACGTCATGAACGAGGGCGCGGTCCATGTCGGTGTCGAACTCGGCGGCACGAAGATCGTTGTCGGTGCAAGTACCGGGGGACCGGAACTCGTCTTCAGAGAGACCATCACCACGA
>JBDLIR010000153.1:0-5341 GCA_039714815.1 Actinomycetota bacterium
CTACGTAATGCGTAATACGTAATACGAACGAAGCCATCAGCCATCAGCCGTCAGCGGAAGTGCCGGTCTCAAACTGAGTTCTGAGTTCTGAGTTCTGAGTTCTGAGTTCCGTGAACCGTGGACTTCTCTTAGCCCTTGACCGACCCACCGGTCAGACCTGAGATGATCGCTCTCTGGGCGATGAGGAAGGTCAAGACGATGGGGGCGGCACCGACGACTGCGGCTGCTGACAGCAAACCCCACGATGCGGCGTAGTTCGCAGACGTGAAGAGCTGGAGGCCCACAGCGAAGGTGAAGTTCTCCGTCGTCGACAACAACGTCCGTGCGAGCAGGAACTCGGAGAACAGGGTGATGAAGCTGATGATGAAGATCACAGCGAGCGCCGGCCTGGCCAAAGGCAGGATGATCTTGATGAAGATCGTGCTGTGCGTCGCGCCGTCGACCCGTGCAGACTCATCGAGAGAGTTAGGTATGGAGTCCATGAAGCCCTTGATGAGGAACGTGTTGAACCCGATCGCTCCGCCGAGGTACACAAGCGTGAGGCCCGCAAGGGTGTCGAGGCCGATCTGAGGGATGATGTTCCCGATCTCGATCATGATCAACAAGATGGCAACGAACGCCAGGAACTGGGGGAAGATCTGCACGAGCAGCAGCGCGAGGAGTCCCGTCCTCCTGCCCGTGAACCGGAAGCGCGAGAAGGCGAATGCGGCCATCGCAGCGAGGGCCACATTCAGCGAGGACGCAGCCAACGACACGATCCACGAGTTGCGCAACCAGGTCATGAACGGTGTGAGGTCCGGGTTCGAGAAGAGTCTCTCGTATGACCCGAAGTCGAATGTGGTCGGGATGAACGTCGCAGCTGCCAGGTTGTCCTGGCCTGAAAGCGAACTCGAGACGATGTACATCACCGGATACAGGGAGAAGCCGACGGCGAGGAGTGCGACGAGGTGCCGCCAGCCAAGGGTTCTGAACCAGACCCTGCCGGACATCTTCGGATAGATGGGTTTCGGCGGCTTCGCCTTCCGCCACGCAAAGAACATGCCTCTCTGCCCACCGCTCTTTGCAGCGGACTCGACCCTCGCCTCGAGTTCCTGGTTCCTGTCAGGAGCCGCCATAGGTGTCCTCCAGACGCTTCGTGAACCGGAAGCTGAACGCAGAGATCAGCAGCAGCAGGAAGAAGATGAGCATCGTGATGGCAGATGCGAGGCCGAACTGGTTTCCCCTCCCGGCGCTCGACGCCAGGTTGAACGTGAACGAGATGAGGATGTCCGTGTGCCCGACCGGGATGTCTGCGCCGAGTACCGGCGGGCCACCCTGGGTGAGCAGGAAGATGAGATTGAAGTTGTTGAAGTTGAAGGCGAAAGACCCGATCAGCAGCGGAGCGAGGGCAACCATCAAGAGCGGGAACGTGATCTTGCGGAAGGCCCGTGCACCGGTTGCCCCGTCGACGCTGGCTGCTTCGAGAATGTCGCCTGGAATCGACTGGAGAGCGCCGGTTGCGAGGAGGAACATGTACGGGAACCCGAGCCAGAGGTTGACGAGTATGACCGTCACCTTCGCCCACGTCGGGTCGCTCAACCAGCGGATAGGGTCGACGCCGAGCAGATCATAGACGGGTGCGAGCGTTGCGTTGATCGTTCCGAAGGTTGCGTTGAACAGGCCCCGCCACACGAGAATCGACAGGAACGCGGGGATGGCATAGGGGATGATGAACACCGACCGGTAGAACCGCAGGCCCGTCATCCTGTAGTGATGCATCGTCACGGCGAGCATCAGGCCGAGTGCGAACGTGGTGGCGACGCTCAAGAAGGCGAAGACGAAGTTCCACACGAACACGCTCAGGAACGGGCCCCTGATGAGTTCGTTGGTTGCGACCGTGTTGTAGTTCTTCAATCCGACGAAGGCAACCCAGCCAGGAACGAGCACCTCGCCGTCGTCACAGACGAAGTTCCCCTTTGTCGCTTCGGTGTCACCAGGCGTACAGACTCTGTTGTTGACCGTGTCGAGCAACACGTCGGCTTCCTCGTCGTACACATATTGCTGGCTTGCCTGGACGACCCTGCCCTGGGAAAGCCCGAGGATGACGATCTCTCCGCTCTCGCTATCGACCACCAGGTTCTTGAAATCGACCTGTGTCGAAAGCTGGAAGACCTCGCGCTGGGTCATCAGGCGGTTGCCGTTGAACTCAGGCGGCGGAATCGTCTCGTCCGCACCGAAAGTTCCCTCGGCTTCGACGGCATCTTCTACGGGTTCCTCCGTGCGCAGCCTCGGGTTGCCGTAGATGTAGTCCCCATCTTCGTTGATGAGCATCAGACGGAAGCCGTCGAGGTCTCCGGAGTCGTCCGTGTACACGTACAGATCGAACAGTGTCCCCTCGGCTTCGGGGTCGACGTAACTCTTCGACTCCCAGAACTCGATGGTCTGTTCCTTCGTCGTGACGTTTCCGGTCCGCCAGTTCGTCATCGACACCCACGATGTGTAGATGATGGGGATCACGATGAAGATCGACATGAAGATGAGCCCTGGCGTGATCCAGCGCAGTGCCTCGGTGCGGGGCCATAGATACACCCAGTTGATGAAGCCGGTACCGATGACGAGGGCGAGCAGCATGATCGTGGAACCCTCGGTGAGCAGGATCAGCGCTGCCCATACGGCAACCGCATCAAGAGCGGCAAGCAGCACGAGGCGGATCCAGAAGCCTCGACCCCAATTCGTGAGTGATCCTGCCACGGTGTCCCTGATCTCGTTCGCTCACGATTGTAAGCAGGTTGGTGCGGGCAGGCTTAGAAACGAGTTCGGGGAGAGCTTGCGCTCTCCCCGAACATTCGTTGTGTACCTCTTGAGAGGTAGGAGGGTCAGCCCTCAGCGATGACGGTCGTCACCTGGTCGGCTGCCGTTGTCATGGCTTCGTCGGCGGCGATGTCGCCGTTGCGCAGTGCGAGGAAGTTGTCGCCAACCGGACCCCACACAGCACCCATCTCAGGAACGTTGGGCATGAACTGCCCGGTCTCGCCCGAAGTGGCGAACGTAGCGTTGATCGGATCACTGGAGATCGCTTCGATCGTTGCAACATGTGCCGATCCACGAGGATCCGCGTCGAAGAGCGCAAGCATCGTTTCGTCGGTCGCCACGAAGTTCAGGAGGAACTCCTCAGCGATTGCCGAGTTCTGTGCGAACGCTGACAGGTAGAAGCCCTGGACTCCAACGAACGGCTTCATCGTGTTGCCGTCAACCGTCGGAAGCGGCATGACGCTCCAGTTGACAGTGTCCTGATCCTGAAGCGTACCGAGCTCCCAAGGGCCGGTGAGCCAGAAGGCCTCGCTGCCCTCGAGGAAGAGGTTCTTCGCATCGTCGTAGTTGGTGGAAGCGACGTAACCGTCAGCGATGAGCGTCTCGAGGAGCGCTGCGCCGGCGATCGCTTCGTCTGTGCCGAGGCCGATGTCCGCAACATCGAAGCCTGTTGCGGCGTCGAAGTTGAAGATGTACCCGCCGAATACGGAGACGAATGGGTAGTGATGGTATGCATCGCCACCGTCGTTACCGCCCGGCACGCCGAGGCAGTTGTCGACTTCGATCGCATCGCAAGCAGCCGTGAGGTCTGCCATTGTCGCTGGTGCTTCGGCAACGAGGTCTGTGTTGTAGTAGACCGCGACTGCTTCGGTCACGTAGGGGAGGCCGTACTGTGCGCCATCCCACTTGAGTGCGTCGAGGCCGGTAGCGGTGAACTCACCGTCGCGCCCGCCGAGGTCGATCGGTGCGATCGATCCGTTGGTTGCGAGCTCGCCTACCCAGTCGTGGGCACCGATGAAGATGTCTGGACCTTCACCTGCGGGGCCCTTGGTGGAGACTTCGTCCTTCATGGAACCGAAGTCGACGAGGGTGACTTCTACCTCAACGCCCGTTGCTTCGGTGAATGCTGGACCGATCGCTTCGATGACCGGAGCGCGGTTCTCATCCGCCCAGATGACGAGCGGTGGCAGGGCCTCTGCCGGAGCTGTGGTCGTTGCGGCAGCTTCCGTGGTGGTCGGGGCTGCAGCCTCGGTTGTTTCTGTGGTTTCTGCGACCGTTGTGGTGGCTTCTTCGCCGCCTGTTTCGCTGCTCGAGCATGCTGCTGCGAGGAGAGCGAAGGCGAGAATGGCCGCGGCCATAATGGTGTACCGACGCTTCATGGTGTCGGGTCCTCCTGTTGTAGGAATCGTATCAACCGCTCGATGAGCGATGCGGTTAGTGTATCCCGATTGCAAGCATCTTGCAAGAGATTGCGAAAGATTTGCAAAGTTCTTGCAATAGGGTCTGAAACGGTGCATCCTTAGGGGCATGAGACCAAAGCTCTCCGAGATCGCTCTGCACGCTGACGTCAGCGAAGCAACCGTCAGTCGTGTGCTCAACGCCAAACCCGGCGTTGCGAACACGACTCGCCGGCGCGTGCTCGATGTGCTCTCCGACCTCGGCTACAGCGATGACAGGAGGCGGAAGCTAGGCACCGGTGCGATCGCCATCGTGACACCGGAGTTGTCGAACCCGATCTTTCCCCACCTCGCCCAGAGCATCGAATCGGTGCTCGCGCACCACGGCTATCTGTCTCTGGTGTGCTCGTCAACGGCCGAAACGGTGCATGAGCAGGACTTCCTGTCCTACCTGTCTGACCACGGGGCATCCGGCGTTGTTGTGATCAACGGGCGATATGCCCTGCCTGACGTTGGCTATGAGTCCTACGAAGAACTCGTCGAACGCGGCATCCCGGTCGTGCTTGTCAACGGCTTCGCCGGTCAACCGCCGCTCCCGTCGGTTGCGGTCGATACGAGAGAGGCATCCGCCCACGCGGTGCGCCACCTCGGAAGTCTTGGACACGAGAGAATCGGACTCGTGGTCGGCCCGAGCCGGTACCCGACAGCCAACGACTTCGTTTCCGGATACCGTGACGCACTGATCGATCTCGGGTACGGATACGATCCCGCCTTCATCTCCGAAACACCGTGGACGCTCGAAGGCGGTCAGGCCGGTGCAGCTCAACTGCTCGAGCAAGGCGTCACCGGCATCGTGTGCGGGAACGACATCATGGCGATCGGTGTCGTCGCTGCCGCTCACGCGTGGGGCGCATCGGTGCCCGGAGACGTGTCGGTCATCGGCTTCGATGGCTCCCCGCTCGCACGGCTCACCGATCCTCCGCTCACCACACTGCGCCAACCCGCCGCGCAGATGGCCACCGCTGTAGCGTCGCTGCTCGTAGGCGATCAAGCCACCAGCCGCAATGTGCCTGCTCAGCGCTTCCGCGCCGAGCTCGTGATCGGTCGCTCGACAGGCAGGCCGCGCGCCTGATCCCCCATCCGCTTCTTGCGTC
>JBDLIR010000154.1:0-5339 GCA_039714815.1 Actinomycetota bacterium
CTTGGGCCAAGCTCCCTCCTTCGCTCGGCCTTGTCAGACATCGATGGCATCGACGAGGCGTTCATATATGGGTCGTGGGCAGATCCCTCCCAGCCGAATCCGGCAGACATCGACCTACTTGTGATCGGTGAACCGGAGGTCGCCGCCGTCTACGACGCGGTGTCGGAGATCGAGGCGGAGGTGGGACGCCCGATCAACGTCACGGTTCGCTCGCCTGCTGAATGGGAAGACGCCGACGGGGCATTCGAACGAGCGGTGCGAACCGGACCACAGGTCGACCTCAGATGACCATCCTCGATGACCTCATTGCCAAGCGTCTCGTGGAGCCAGTAGAGGCGGATGATGCTGCTGCAAACCAATGGCTGGGTGATGCCCGGCGACACCTCGACGCTGCCGATGCAATATCTGAACTCGACCCGTCGGGAGCGTACGTTCTCGCCTACGACGCAGCCCGCAAGTCGGTTGCCGCCGCCCTCCTCAAGACAGGGCATCGCGTCAAGGCCCGCCCGGGTGCCCATCAAGCACTCGCCCAATACGCCAAGGGCCTCGCCGACACAAAGAGCGAGCCAGCTCTCGCGCGACTCGACCGTCTGCGACGTAACCGAAACCGGTCCGAATACGGATCCAGGAACTTCGGTCAAGCCGAGGTGCAGGAGGCGATAGACACCGCCCGGGCGATCCTCTCAGCCTGCTCCTGACACCGTCGACACCGCCACTCAGAGTGCCCGGGAAGAACTAGGTGGTGCTGGACAGCCGTCCAAAAACAAGTAGTCACCCGCGATCTGCTGCTGAGAGAAGCTCCCATGTCAAACCACCCACGAATAGAGCAGAAGAGCGCGTTATGTGCGGCCAGTACCTCGTGGCAAGGGGACTTGTGGGTTTCTTTGTGCCTACAGTCCGCGGACGAGACTGAGGAACAATGGAAGAAGGTATGTCTGAGGTGTGGGGCGACGTGGTCGCCTTCTTCGAGCGATATCCCTACCTCGAAGCGCTGGCCATCGTGGTGGCGTTTGCTCTACTGGCGAGGCTGGCCGATTGGCTGCTGACCGGTTTCCTTAGGCGAATCGCCGCTCGATCGAAGACCCAATTCGATGACAGGCTCGTGGACCTAATACACCGTCCGATTTTTGTGACGGTCGTACTTGTCGGGTTGATTCTCGCCACCTACCGGCTTGACCTCAGCCCGACGGTGGAGAGAAGCACCGTGCTGGTGGCGCAGACCATCCTCGTCGTTGTTTGGGCGTCCTTCGCCGTTCGGTTCTCGCGGCTGCTATTGGGCACGATGAGACGCAGCCCCGATCGTTTCCAGATCGTCCAACGGTCTACCGAACCATTGCTGTCCAACGCTTCTGCGGTTGTCTTCTTCGTTGTGGGGATCTATGCGATCCTGGTCATCTGGGACATCAATATCACAGGTCTGGTGGCGTCGATTGGCATCGTCGGCTTGGTGCTTGGCCTCGCCGCTCAGGACACGCTGTCAAACCTGTTCGCCGGGGTCGCCATCCTCTCGGATCGACCATACGAGATCGGTGACTTCATCATCTTGGACAGCGGGGAGCGGGGCGAGGTGACCAAGATCGGCCTTCGTTCCACCCGACTGCTCACCCGCGATGATGTAGAGGTGACGATTCCTAACGGTGTGATGGGGGCCACCAAGATCGTCAACGAGGCAGGCGGCCCGCCTCAATATCGTGTTCGAGCCGCGGTCGGGGTCGCCTACGGCTCCGATATCGACGAGGTGGTGGCAGTGCTCACGGACATCGCCGAGAGCCACCCGCATACCCTGCACGATCCTGAGCCGAGGGTGCGTTTTCTGGCATTTGGAGCGTCGAGCCTCGACTTCGAGTTGCAGTGCTGGATCGAGAGGCCGGTGGATCGAGGGCTGGTGCTGCACGAGTTGAACTCAGAGATCTACCGCCGCTTCGCTGCTCATGGCATCACGATTCCGTTCCCTCAGCAGGATCTATACGTCAAGGAGTTTCCGAGTATCGACCGTGACGCGATCGAGGACGGAGAACCATGACGAGTCCTCGCTTCGGCGGTGTTCACCCGACCCGAAGGCCGATCAACACCCTCACCCGACCGGCCACACCAGCGCAACATAAGTGCCGATATCCGCTGTCTAGCCGGAGGCGTGTTATGGCTCGTGATCAGGTGTTATGTGCGTCAGTCATGGTCGGTGAAGCCGAGGCCAAGCCCGAGAAAGTCGGCGAGTCGATCTCCCCGTCGGCGACGTCCGTGCCAGCGATTACCCGCACGTCGGCTCCCGACGGTGCCTGGAAGGCCCGTAGGCCAAACACGGGGATCATCGCCAGGATGTGGTCGAATATATCCGCCTGGATGCCCTCGTAGGCAGGCCAGCGGGTGTCGCTGGAGAACACATAGATCTCGATGGGGAGCCCTTGCGGGCCGGGCTCCAACTGACGCACCAAGAACGTCATCTCCTCGGTGTCCAGGTCGGGATGCTGCTTCAGGTAGCTGACGATGTAGGCGCGCAGCGTCCCGATGTTCGTCAGCCGGCGAGGGTCGCTGGTCATCCCCGGCTCGACGGGGTGGCCGGCGGCGTGGGCGTTGAGCTCCTCCAGCTTGCGGCCCATGTACTCGCGCAGCGGGACGAAGCTGCGGAACTGCTCGATCTCCTCGTCGGTAAGGAAGCGGACACTCGACATGTCGATGTGGATGGACCGCTTGATGCGTCGCCCTCCCGATTCGCTCATGCCGCGCCAGTTCTTGAATGACTCCGAGATGAGCTTGTGAGTCGGGATCGTGGTGATCGTCTTGTCCCAGTTCTGCACCTTCACGGTGTGCAGCGCCACGTCGATGACGTCGCCGTCGGCGTTCAACTGTGGCATCTCGATCCAGTCCCCCACCCGGACCATGTCGTTGGAGGTGAGCTGCAACGACGCCACGAAAGACAGAATCGTATCGCGGAAGATGAGCAGGATCACCGCCATCAGCGCCCCGATACCGCTGAGGAAGAAGAACGGGGACTTGTCGGCGAGACTGGCCACGATCACGACCCCGCCAACGACAAAGAGGACGATCCTGACGATCTGCACATAGCCCTTGATGGGATGGTCAGCGGCGATCGGCAACGTGGCGTACAGGTTGGCCGCCGCCGTCACGAGGGCGCTGAAGGCGAGCACGATGAACAGGATGAGCAGCGCCCCCGAGACCCGCTCGATGAACTCCTCCCAACCCGAGGCCAGCGACGGGATCTGCGACGCCCCGGCGAGCACGACGAGCGCCGGGGCGAGCAGCGCCACCCGGTGCAGGACTGCCTTGTCGAGGAGGATGTCGTCCCACGCCTTCTCGGTCTTGAGCACGAGACGCCGTACCACCGGAACGATCAGCCGCCTGACGATGAAATAGGAGACGAGAGCTGCGACGGCGACGATCGCCAGGCCGACGATAATCTCGGCCCAGTCGGCGAGGTCGAGGTCTTCGATGAGGTCCTTCAGCAACGGCTCCTAGGGTTCTCCGCCGAGATTACCGTGCCCATCGGCGGCAGTCGGCGAGTCCAGGCTGGGTCAACCAGGTTGACCCAGCTTTCAATCCGTGAGCTGCCCATGCTCGACTGGCCAGTTGCGGCAGTCGTCGGTGAGGCGTGACGAAACGGTCTCCTCACCTAGCCTCCAGCGGTCCTCCTGATTGCCCACTTCGTCGTCGGCTCGGGTTCCTCTAGCCGGACATAAGTCGAGCTTCTGCTCCATCTGTGGGTGACTCCTCACCGGATGAGCCGAGATTTGGCCAGTCAACGCTTGGGTATTCGTGCCGGAATGAGGATCGCGGTCGAAGCAGCAGAATAGAGGGCTCAGCTACAAACCTCAGGAGCGACGGTTCGCTTCTTCTACGCCGTTGCTACGGAGCCTTCGGTGCAATGGAGCCGCAGACCTGACCCACGGATACGACAGGAGAGCCACTTATGTGCTCGGGATCAGCCGGGGCATTTTGTCGGTTATGGGCGGCTCGACTTGGCTGTGGAGTTTGTGGAAGAGCCTCCCCTAGCGGGCTTCTTCTGACCCTGAAGGCTTGGAGGTAGCCAGATTGCGAGAGCGCCGACGATTGGGACGGCGGCGGCGATATGCATCATGTTGAGCCAAATGGCGGTTGTTGCGGCTTCGGCACGCACAAAGGCGAGGGTGCCATACAGGACCAAACCAACAGCGGTCGCTGCGATGAAAGCCGTGCGTGGTTTCGACGTGAACCTACGTGCGAGCATTGTCAGAAACACTCCCAGAATCCCTCCAACGGCTGTTGCCGCTACTGCTATCCCGAGCTTTAGCTCTTTGGCGTCGCCCGCGCCGAATTCGGGAGCCACCATCAAGTCGTCGCCCGCCCACTTGGCAACGAGGTAAACAATGGCGACTAGGGCAGCGGCTGCGACGATGGCTTTGGCCGCCGTTCGGACGAGGCCGTTTGTGGTGCTGTCTCCCATCAGGTCGCTACCTTTTCGACTCTGGTTGGTTCAGTGCCGGTGGGACCGGTTGGTGTAAGACCAGGACATGAAGCGACCGCTTCACAGCCGCACTCCTTAATATCGCCGAGCATCTCGATCATCGTGTCAAGACGGTCACGCCGATCGATCAGCTCGACCATCTTGCGGTCAACCAGGTCGCGCCAACCGGCATGCTCGTCATCAAGAACCGATCGGATCTCATCAAGGGAGAATCCGACCTCTTGCGCTCGCCGTACGAAACTCACCCGGCCCACCGTCGCTGGGTCGAATCGACGCTTCCCCCCAACCCGTCCAGTCGCCGCGATTACCCCGATATCGTCGTAGTAGCGGACAGCAGAAACAGCCACACCAGTCCGCCTAGCAACATCACCAATAGCCAACAGCTCGGTAGCGGACGTCATCGTCTGTTCGCTCCTGTGATGGCTTCGACCACCGTGTGAGCCGCTGGATTGTCAGATGTCATCTCCAAGCGCACCTCGCCGTTGGAGCGCAACGTCGTAATAGTCAGGAAGCCGCAGCATGACCTTTCTAGGGCCGCTAGGTCTTCGACGCGGTCGGCTAGTTCGGCACCGAAGGTCATCGCAATACCACCGTCGATATTTCTAGCGGTGAGAGCGCGACGTTGAAGATCTGTCCATTCCAGGCGTTGGCGGGCGGCGTCTTTTGTCGTAAGCGAGCAAGCAATCGGGTCGTGGATGTTGGTCATGGAGATCACCATATGATCTCAAGCCAACTAGAGGTCAAGCGATTTCTTTTCGACAGGCCCATAAACATCCGCGCCCATAACGGCACCTATGGTCGAGCCGCATTGCTGGCTATTGCGTGTTCAGGCTGCGAGATCCTTGATCAGTCTCCGCTGCGAGGGCAATCGTGTTCGGTG
>JBDLIR010000155.1:0-5318 GCA_039714815.1 Actinomycetota bacterium
AGCGGATCCGCGAGCGAGTCAACTCAATCAAGCATCACCTGGAGGGCTCTTGCGCCGCCGAGGAGGGCTTCGTCGACGTCGTAGGACTCGAGATCGTCGAAGGGAACCCACCTTGCGTCAAGGACCTCGTCGAGAGGGCCGATCGCGGTACTCGACGCCTGAAAGCCGACACCGAGGTCGAAGTGGGTGTGCATCGGCTCTTCGCCGCGAGCGGGGATCTCGTGAGCATCGATGCGCACGAGCGTCGAACCGACCCGTGTGAGGCTGCCAACACCGGTCTCTTCCAACACCTCGCGCCTGGCTGCGTCCTCGACCGAGGCATCGATCGCCTCGAAGTGTCCCCCCGGCTGGAGCCACCGATCGAGTTTCCCATGACGGATGAGGAGCAACGACTCGCCATCGGGCGAGACAACGAACCCCGATGCCGTGAAGTGCCCCGGAAGGAACTCAGATCTGTTCCAGGCCTCCTGCCCGGATTCCAGCAGTTCCACCGCACGACGATACGAGGCCTCATCCCCATCACACACATGTGACCGAACCAGGGCAGCGATATCCAGAGAACCAGGCATCCACCGAGGGTACCTCGAACGCGAAAGAGGCCAGCCCCTGGCTGGCCTCTTTCTCCATCTGTGCTCTGTGCTCTTGGTGAAAGCTGATGGCTGTCAGCTGACAGCTGATTTCTACACCAACTCGACCTTCGCCATTTCGGCTCCGTCTCCACGACGGGGGCCGAGCTTGGTGATCCGCAGGTATCCGCCGGGGCGGTCTGCATACCGGGGAGCGACATCGTCAAAGAGTTTCGTCACGACCTCGTTGTCGTTGATCTTCTTGAGTACCGTCCGGCGAGCGTGCAGGTCGCCACGGCGAGCCTTCGTGATCACCTTTTCGGCGTACGGGCGAAGCATCTTGGCCTTCGCTTGAGTCGTCGTGACCTCTTCATGCTCGATCAGCGCGGCCGTCAGGTTCGCAAGGATCTTGCGCTGGTGTGACGGGCTGCCGCCAAGACGGGCCCCTTTCTTAGGACGTGGCATTACGCAACACTTCCCTCGGAGTCGGCGTAGTTCCTCAGGCTGAAGCCGAGCTCGTCGAGCTTGGCGACAACTTCTTCAAGGGACTTCTGACCGAAGTTCGTCACGTTGAGCAGATCTTCTTCTGACTTCTCGATGAGCTCGCCAACCGTCTGCACCTGGGCACGGCGCAGGCAATTGCGTGGACGCTCGGACAGGTCAAGCGCTTCGATCGGCAGATCGAGATGCTCCTGACCCGAGACCTCGACCGGTGCGACCTCGTCGGGGACGAGTGCGTCGTAGTCATCCATGTCCGCGATGAGCTCGAAGAGGTTCTTGAGCGTTCCACCCGCAGAAGAAACCCCTTCGGACGGGACGATGGAACCATCGGTCTCTACATCGAGGACGAGCCTGTCGAAGTCCGTGCGCTGGCCGACCTGGGTGTTCTCGACCCGATAGGCGACCTTGCGAACTGGTGAGAAGATCGAGTCGATCGGAATCACGCCGATCGTATCGCTCTTGTTGTTCGCCTCCGCACTGCGATAGCCGACACCGCGCTCAGCGGTCAGTTCGACTTCGAGCTTGCCCGATGCGGCAAGGGTTGCAAGGTGGAGGTCGCCATTGACGACCTCGACATCTGCTGGAGCCTTGAGGTCTCCTGCAGTCACCTCTCCCTTGCCCTTGGCGGACAGGTACAGGGTCTGGGGTTCGTCCACGTCGATACGCAGCACGACTTGCTTGAGATTGAGGATGAAGTCCACAACATCCTCCACGACACCTTCGATCGTGGAAAACTCGTGTTGGACACCATCGATACGTACGGATGTGATGGCAGCGCCAGGAACACGCGACAACAAAGTGCGTCGCATCGTGTTTCCGAGCGTGTAGCCAAAGCCAGGCTCGAGTGGTTCGATGACGAACTTCGAGCGGTCTGCGGCGAGGCTGTCCTCTTCAATTGTGGGGCGTTGAGTGATGAGCACGGTCGCTCCTGTGTTCGGTGATACGGCTACGTCGGGTCTACTTGGAGTAGAGCTCAACGATGAGTTGTTCCTTGATCTCGGTGTCGATCTGCTCACGGGCTGGCAACGTGTCGACCGTGATCTTGCGATCGCCGGCCTCGACATCGATCCAGTCAGGGACAGAGCGCCCAACGGTATCTACTGCGTGTTGGATCGGGAGGATCTCCTTGCTACGTTCCTTGACCGTCACGACATCGCCGGGACGCACGGAGTACGACGGGATGTCGACCTTCTTGCCGTTGACAAGAAAGTGGCCGTGGTTCACGAGCTGTCTGGCCTGGGGCCGTGTGCTCGCAAGTCCGGAACGGTAGACGACGTTGTCGAGTCTCGTCTCGAGAATCACGAGCAGGTTCGTGCCTGTGATCCCGGACGACTTCGCAGCGTTCTTGTAGTAACGGCGGAACTGCTTTTCGAGCACGCCATACATGAACTTGAGCTTCTGCTTCTCACGCAGCTGAATCTGGTACTGCGACTCACGAATCCGACCACGGCCATGCTGGCCAGGGGGATACGGACGTCGGTCGAAGTACTTTGCTTTGTTCTCATCGAGGAGCTGGCGGGCCCTGCGGCTCACCTTGGTCCTCGGTCCGGTGTATCGAGCCATCTCTAACGACCCTTCCGCTTCTTGGGACGGCAACCGTTGTGAGGAACGGGGGTCACGTCTTTGATGCCGGTGATCTCGATGCCCATGTTCTGCAGGGTCCGGATCGCGGTCTCGCGACCAGACCCTGAACCTCGCACGATGACATCGATCTTGCGCATCCCCATCTCTCCGGCTTTACGCGCAGCCTGTTCTGCCGCGATCTGTGCGGCATACGGGGTCGACTTTCGAGATCCTTTGAATCCGACAGATCCACCAGATGTCCAGGCGGCGACCTTGCCGTCCTGGTCGGTGATCGTCAGGATCGTGTTGTTGAACGTTGCCTTGATGTGCACCTGGCCGTGGGTGATAGTCCGCTTGCGCCGCTTGCGCCGCTGCGGAACTGCCTCTGGCTGTGTCTCTTGCGTGGTCATTACTTGGTGACCTTCTTCTTACCTGCGATCGCTACGCGCTTGCCCTTACGGGTGCGAGCGTTCGTGTGTGTGCGCTGACCCCTCACGGGGAGGCCGCGGCGATGCCGCAGTCCCTGGTAGCAGCCGATCTCGATCTTGCGCTTGACATCCTGAGCAACCTGGCGACGAAGGTCGCCCTCGATCTTGAAGTTGCCGTCGATGAACTGGCGGATTCGGAGAACTTCTGCGTCCGAGAGATCGCGAACCTTGATGTTGTAGTCGATGTCAAGCGAGTCGAGAATCTCGTGTGATCTCGAACGCCCGATCCCATAGACGTAGGTGAGCCCGATCTCGACTCGTTTGTCTCTGGGAAGGTCGACGCCTGCAATACGTGCCATACGTGTTACCCCTGACGCTGCTTGTGGCGTGGGTTGGAGCAGATCACCCAGACCCGGCCATGCCGACGAATGATGCGACAGTTGTCGCACATCTTCTTTGCGGAGGCTCTAACTTTCATATTCGGTGATCCTGCCTCGGTACCTGGTTGGGACGTCGCCGCCAAGCACCGGAGAATCCGAAACCGAATTCCAGAGGTGATTGACGTCTACATCTCGGGAGGCCCACGCATTGGAGCGGTCCGTTGATATCAACGACGTCGAATTGTCACAGAAAAGCACAGCCCACCAAGGGCTGTTGGCGCAAGTGTAGAAGAGCCTGGGAGATAACGGCCACCAGCGTCTTCCGGTCCAAGAGCGCAGCTCGCTCAGCGAGCTCAGCCGCTGCTGGTGTTGATGTTCACAGCAACGCAGTTGTCGGGATCGATGGAGTCATCGAGCACGATGCACAGGTTCGAGACGGAGATGAACGAATCTCCTTCTTCTTCAACCCAATTCGTCGAATCAAACGTGCCGTCTTCATTGCTGACACTGCTCGTTGTCTTGCGCCACTCAGATGCTTGGCTGCCGGTCCAGTCTTCATAGAAGGCCTCGATCGCACCGAAATCGCCATTGCCGTAGGCGAGAGACACAGATGACGTACCCTCGGCTGTGAACACGCTCGTGACCTGGTAGCCATCGGGAACCGGAATCGGGAACCCGTCCGGGATCTCTCCGCCACCGATGGTCACGGAACCCTCGTCCGTCTCGATCGAAACCTCACCGCTGTCGGTGTCGATCTCGACGTTCTCGAGCCCTTCTGACTCGAGCACCTGCTCCGTCAGGTTCTCAGCGATGTTCTCTGTCACGGACTGGCAAGCCGCGAGAATTAGCGCCAGTGCCACAAAGGCAATTGCAATTCGTTTCATGAATGGGACCCCTTCCCTACCGACGATCGTTGGAACCGTACGTTCATTGTATCGCCGCGCGCAGGAGGGAAACAGTGTGTTAGCCCGACCGTCGAGTGACAAGGCACTACGCTCCCACCCCAAGCATCCGATGGCGATGCGCTCACTATAGCTGTGTGGTCATCATCGATGCGGTACCGTGTCGAACATGGACACTGTCATCATGTTCGATGTCAACGAGACGCTTCTCGACCTTGCCCCGGTTCGCGACTGGTTCTCGCAACGCTACGTCGATGAACCGACAGCAGCCGAATGGTTCGCAGAGCTCCTCAGGCTCTCGTTCGTGTCCTCGGTGACCGACAGATACGAACCGTTCACCGACCTGGCCGGCGCCGCCCTCGAAACCGTCTCACGACGCTACGGTGTCCCGGTTGCACCGGAGAACCTCGCAGCGATCAAGGGCATCCTTGCCACACTGCCGCCCCACAACGACGTTGTGCAGGGTTTGACAGACCTCGGCAACGCCGGCTTCACTCTCGCCGCCCTCACGAACTCCCCGATGGCCACCGCGACCGCTCAACTCGACAACGCAGGGATCGCTGACTTCTTCGACACGGTCATGTCCGTGGATATGGTGCAACGATTCAAACCCCATCGCTCGGTGTACCTTCAGGCGGCAACGAACCTCGCAACCGCGCCCTCGGACATCGTCATGGTCGCTGCACACGATTGGGACATCGCCGGTGCGCTGTCCGCTGGACTCGACGGCATCTTCATCGAACGGCCTGGACAGCAATACAGCCCCGCGTTCGCGGCGCCAACGCTCATAGCTCAAGACATCGCAGCCGCAGCAACACCCATCATCGATCGGTATGCGTAATCGCTCGCTGCGCTCGCGGTATCAGCTCGCAGGCTCGCGTACAAGGCCTTCGGCCGTACAAGCCCTGCGGGCGTACAAGGCTCGCTGCGCTCGCCGATAAGAGGTCTTCGATCTATCTATGCGCGAGCGCAGCGAGC
>JBDLIR010000156.1:0-5305 GCA_039714815.1 Actinomycetota bacterium
ACGTGCGCAACACCGATATCGCCATGGGTATCGACGACGAGGCATCGGTGAGCCTGATCAGGCTGTTCAACGAACCGGCGGGCCGGGAGTACCTCGCATCCCGGGGCGTGTCCGATGACCTCATCGAGAAACTTCCCCTGCTCGGAATATCGGGTGTCGGCAACCTGCTGATGGCGATCAAGTTCGCCAAGTACTACGAGTTGACCGGCAGCGACGTTGTTGTGACGGTCGGGACAGACTCGATGGAGATGTACCAGAGCCGTCTCGCCGAGATGACTACAGAGCGTGGCGAGTTCAGCGAACTCGATGCTGCGGGCACGTACGCCCAGCATCTCATGGGGCAGGGAATCGACCACATGCAGGAACTCGGGTACTACGACCGAAAGCGGATCCACAACCTGAAGTACTACACGTGGGTCGAGCAGCAGGGCAAGACCTACGACGAGATCCAGGCACAGTGGTACGACCCCGAGTACTGGACGTCGATCCAGGCCATGGGCGGTCCCATCGACGACATGATCGACGCCTTCAACGCAAGGGTCGTCGACTGAGGCATTCCCGCTTCTGGCGTCCAACGCGTCCACATACGGACGCGTTGGACGCCAGAAGGCGGTGTGGTCGGGCTGGGCGGATTTGAACCGCCGACCCCTGGTCCCCCAGACCAGTGCGCTGCCTGACTGCGCCACAGCCCGATGGGCGTGAGGTTACTGCCAGCATCTTGCCAACGAACTCTCGAAGACACGATCGTGAACCCAGGGTTCAGGACCTCCTATATGACGTCGTGAGCCCGCGGAACGGCGCACGCCGTGAACCCAGGGTTCAGGACCTCCTATATGACGTCGTGAGCCCGCGGAACGGCATCGGCGGTCAGGTGAGCACCTTGATGGCGAGGTCGACGAAGCGGAAGATGAGGTAGAGGGCTCCCGCGACGACGAGGAGGATGAACGACCAGGGCCAACCGGGGTCTTCGACCTGCTCGCTTCGCTCATCGTCGCCGGAGACTCCGGGGATCTCGACGTACTCGCTTCGCTTGTCGTCGCCGGGGATGTCGGAGTCCCGGTCGCTCATACGGGTGGGATCCCGTGGCGGCGTTCCGAGAAGCGGCGGTCCTTATTCGCTGCGATGGCGAATCTCTTGATGAGTTCGTCGCGCAGGTCCTCTGGTTCGATGATCGCATCGATGACGCCCTCCGCTGCGAGGCGGAACAGATCGACGTCCTCTTCGTACTCGCGCCGCTTCTCCTCGACGAACGACGTGCGCTCTGGCTCGGAGAGTGCCTCGATACGGTTGAAATAGACGGCGTTCACAGCCGCCTCAGGCCCCATAACGGCGATCTCTGCGGTCGGGAGTGCGATCGTGGCCTCTGGGCGCAGACCGGGTCCCGAGAAGGCATAGAGACCGGCTCCGTAGGCTTTGCGGACGATCACCGAGATCCTCGGTACGGTGGCTTCTGCCATCGCCGTGACCATCTTGGCGCCGTGACGGATGATCCCCTGAGCTTCGACCTCGCGCCCGATCATGAACCCTGGTACGTCGGCGAGGAACAGCAGAGGGATGTTGAACGCGTCGCACAGCCACATGAACCGGGAGGCTTTGTCTGCTGAGTCGACGAAGAGAACACCACCGAGATGCAAAGGCTGGGAAGCAACGATGCCGACGGGGTTCCCGTTGAGCCGTGCGAACCCCGTGATCAGTTCCCTGGCGAACAGGTCTTTGATCGCGAAGAACGATCCCTCGTCGACGAGGCCTTCGATGAAATCGGCCATGTCGTACACGGCCTTGGGGTCGTCGGGTACGACGGTCGATATGTCGCTTTCAGACGGAGGAAGCTCAGGGTGGTACTCGATCGGGCGCACGCGATAGTTGTGAGCCACATAGGAGAAGTACTCCTTGGCCCACTCGATGGCTTCTGCGTCCGACTGCACGAGGGCATCACCGCATCCCGATGTCTCGCAATGGACCCGCGCCCCGCCCATCTCTTCGAGCGTGGTGATCTCGCCGATGACCATCTGGGCCATCCTCGGTGAACCGAGATACATCGATGCGTTGCCCTCGACCATCACGACGACATCGCAGAACGATGGGATGTAGGCACCGCCTGCAGCAGACGGTCCGAAGAGGCAGCAGACCTGGGGCACCCTCCCGGAGAGACGGATCTGGTTGTAGAAGATCTTGCCTGCGCCACGCCTCCCTGGGAAGAGTTCAACCTGGTCGGTGATGCGGGCGCCCGCCGAGTCGACGAGGTAGAACACGGGCAGCAGCTCGTCGTATGCGGCTTCGAGTGCACGGATCATCTTCTCGACGGTGATCTTGCCCCAGGAACCTGCCTTGACGGTTGGATCGTTGGCGATGATCATGACCGCCCTGCCCTCGACCCTTGCTCTCCCCGTGACGACGCCGTCGGCAGCGAGCGAGTCGTCTTCGTTGCGAGCAAGGAGCCCGTCTTCGACGAAGGAACCCGCATCGGTGAGGAGGGCGATGCGGTCCCTGACGAACATCTTGCCTTGCGCATCGAGTTTGTCGTGGTATCGCTGTGGGCCCCCGCTCTTAGCTTTGTCGGAGGCTGCTCGTAACCGGTCGCGCATCAGTGTCGGTTCCTCGTTCTCACCCTGATCGGTGTTCCAGTGAAGTCGTATCGCTCTCGTAACCGGTTCTCGATGAACCGAATGTAGTCGGAACCGAGTTCACCGCCGCGGACGAACAACACGAACGTCGGCGGTTCCGTCTCTGCCTGGACGGCATAGAGTATCTTCGGTCTGCGGCCTTTGCGAACAGGGGGCGGGTGCGCCTCCTGGAGATCACGGATGAGTCTGTTGACCTCCGGGGCAGGAACGTGCTTGCGACGATTCTCGAGCACAGTGCGAATGTACTTGGGCAGGCGATGGCTCCTCGCGCCGGTCAGCGCAGACATCCTCAGCACCGGTGCCCAGGAAACGAACGCAAGCCGATCGGCTACCGAATCCTCGGTTTCGAGACGTTGCTCTTCGGTCAGTTCGTCCCACTTGTTGAGAAGGAGCAGAAGGCCCGCTCCCGACCTGGCGATCTCCTCAGCGAGTCGCTGTTCCTGGTGGGTCGCTCCGCGCTGGCCGTCGATGACGAAGAGCACCACGTCGGCCTGTTTGACGGTGTCATGGGCGCGCAGCACCGAGTAGTAGTCCACGTCGTCTGTGATCTTCGTCCGACGCTTGATGCCTGCAGTGTCGATGACCTCGAAGTATTCGCCGTCGATGTTCACGACCTCGTTGATCGGGTCGCGTGTCGTGCCCGGTACATCAGATACCAGAACGCGTTCTTCGCCGGCCAGCCTGTTGAGGAGGGTCGACTTTCCAACGTTCGGCCGACCGATGATCGCAAGACTCGCGATGACGTCGGGGTCTGCGTCTCCGTCGATGTCCTCTGGCAGCGAGTCGACCAGCCGGTCGAGGAAATCACCGGTGTGCCTGCCATGGAGCGCAGAAAGCGGGATCGGCGCCCCGAGTCCAAGACCCCACAGGTGGGTCAAGGAGGATTCCGCTGCGGGCGAGTCCGCCTTGTTGGCGACGAGGAGGTACGGCACGCCACTCTTCTGGAGGATCCTGGCGACGCCGACGTCATCATCCGTCACCTCTGTCGTGGCATCTGCAACGAACACCACGAGGTCGGCGCCGCTGACGGCGATCTCGGCCTGTTCCCTGATGTCCGCAGTGAGTCGCTCCTCCGGTCTCGCCTCCCAGCCTCCGGTGTCCATCACGTGGAAACTGGTCCCTGCCCACTCGGCTTCGAACTGTCTGCGGTCACGCGTAACGCCGGCTTCCTCGTTGGTCACCGCCGCTTTCTTGCGCACGATCCGGTTGACAAGCGTCGACTTGCCGACGTTCGGCCTGCCAAGGATCACGACGATCGGTAGACGGGTCATCGTACCGCTCCGACGAGCCCGGATGCGGTAGCAGGGGCGATGACCACCGGCGCACGTGCAGCATCGACGATGGCAGACAGCGGCGTGTCATCGATGAACATGTCTCCTGAGAGTGCAACGTCTGGGATCACGTAGGTCCCTACCTTTTCTGAATCTGTGGCGAACCGTCTGATGATATCTTCGCCGACCATGAGACCCGCAACGCCGGTGTTGCCCCCAAAGAACGTGTTCGGGACCTCCATGATCCTGATCGTACGGTCGGCAAGGCCCTCGAGGCGCTCTTTGACGGGTTCGATGACGGTCTTACCGTAGCGGCCGGTGACGATCACCACCGGCCCGGACCCGCCTCGAGGGTCCGACCCCGGGTGGCGCACCGCACGGTAACCCTCTGCCGGTGCTGCCGGCACTGAGCGCCACTCCCCCGTCGCTATGGGCCCTGTCGTCGGCGATCCGTTCTCCAGCACCTCGATCTCGTCGTAGAAGGCCCGGACCATCCCGATCCCGTTCTCGTGCTGGGCGTAGGCTTCGTAGTGGCCAGCCGGGGGCACGTCCATGCCTGCGTGAACGTACAGTTCGTCAGAGGCCTGGAAGACACGTCGCCCGAGCGCATCGAGCGCCCTCCCCTGCCAGAAATGGACGATCTCGAGGTCGTCAGCAGCTTCGCGTTCGGTGTGGACTCTCAGGTTGGGCTCTGTGTTGTATTTGGAGAGTCCGAGAGGGACGATCCCCAACGTCGCAAGCTTCGGGAAGCGAGTGATCGTCTCGGCAAGCGTTCGCTCGAGGACGGCGCCGTTGTTGATGCCGGGGCACAGCACGACCTGGCCATGGACGGTGATGTCGCTGTCGAGGAGTGCTTCGAGCCACCGCAGCGATGTTGCCCCGCGGCGGTTGCGGAGCATCTCGGCACGCACGGTCGGATCGGTTGCGTGTATGGAGACGTACAGGGGCCCGAGTTTCTCTTCGATGACGCGTGAGAGGTCGAGTTCGGTGAACCTGGTCAGTGTCGTGAAGTTGCCGTACAGGAACGACAGGCGATAGTCATCGTCTTTGAGGTACAGCGACTTGCGAAGACCGGGTGGTAGTTGGTAGATGAAACAGAACTCGCAATGGTTGTCACAGGTCTGGACCCTGTCGAAGATCGAGGAGCCGAGGCGAAGTCCAAGGGGTGCGCCTTCGCTCTTGACGATCGTTGTCTCGAAGGCCTCTCCGTCACGACGCAGTGACAGGATCGGGTTGTCGTCGTCGACCAGTTGCTGGTACTCGATGACGTCATTCGGGATGACGCCGTTGATCGATACGAGTTCGTCTCCCGCGGCGATACCCGCACGCTGTGCGGGGGTGTTTGGAAGGACGTCGAGAACTTGCGGGAAGGACATGGAGGACAGCTTACAGTCGACATCTCACAGCCAA